>VBCP01000058.1 GCA_005888925.1 Betaproteobacteria bacterium
CAGCGCGAAAGGCCGCTCGCTGCCGCAGGAGAATTTCGTCCCCTTCATCCAGACCGACGTCGCCATCAACCCGGGCAACTCGGGCGGGCCGCTGTTCAACATGCGCGGCGAAGTGGTCGGCATCAATTCGCAGATCTACAGCCGCACCGGCGGCTTCATGGGCCTGTCGTTCGCCATCCCGGCCGACGTCGCGCTCGACGTGCAGAAGCAGCTGAAGGAGAAGGGCCGCGTCGCGCGCGGGCGCATCGGCGTCGTGATCCAGGAAGTGACGCGCGATCTCGCCACCTCCTTCGGCCTCGACAAGCCGCGCGGCGCACTGGTCAACTCGGTGGAGAAGGGCAGCCCCGCCGACAAGGCCGGCATCGAAGCGACCGACATCATCCTGTCCTTCGATGGCAAGACGGTGGATGCATCCAGCGACCTGCCGCGCATCGTCGGCTCGACACGCCCGGGCTCGACCTCGACGGTCGAGGTCTGGCGCAAGGGCGCGACCAAGAAGCTCTCCCTCACCGTCGGCGAGCTGCAGGAGGACCGCGTCGCCTCGGCCGACAAGCCGCGGCCGCAGAAGTCCGCCGAAGCGCAGCCGGCCAACCGCCTGGGCATCGTGGTCGCCGAGCTCTCGGCCGAGCAGAAGAAGGAGATGAAGCTCTCGGGCGGCCTGGTAGTGACCGAGGTGAAGCCCGACGCGCGCGCCTCCGACGTGCGCAAAGGCGACGTCCTGATCACGCTGGTGCACAAAGGCCAGCATACGGAGCTCAAGTCGGTCGAGCAGTTCAACAAGCTGCTCGCCGGCCTGGAGAAGAACGCCGTCATCACGCTGCAGGTGAAGCGCGGCGAGCAGATGGCCTTCGTCACCATCTCGGGGCTGACTGACAAAGGCTAGGCTCTACGGGCGCGCGGGCTGCCATTTGTGCGAGCAGATGGCACGCACGCTGCGCGCCTTCGGCGTCGCGTTCGAGGAGCTCGACGTCGATAGCGACGAGCGGCTTCGCGCCAGGTACGGCGAGCGCGTCCCCGTGCTGACCGACGCCGCGGGCAACGAGCTCTGCCACGGCCGGCTCGACCCGGCGGTGCTCGAGAGAGTCCGATAAAATAGCGCTCCGAGGAGGGTGCCACCGCAGGCGGCACCCTCTTTCGTTATATGCCTCAGAGCCACATCCGGAATTTCTCGATCATCGCCCATATCGACCATGGCAAGTCGACGCTCGCCGACCGCTTCATCCAGATGTGCGGCGGCCTCGCCGAGCGCGAGATGGCCGAGCAGGTGCTCGACTCGATGGAGCTCGAGCGCGAGCGCGGCATCACCATCAAGGCGCAGACCGCGGCGCTGGAATACCGCGCGCGGGGCGGCGAGACTTATCTGCTGAACCTGATCGACACGCCGGGCCATGTCGACTTCTCGTACGAGGTGAGCCGCTCGCTCGCCGCCTGCGAGGGGGCGGTGCTGGTGGTCGACGCCTCGCAGGGCGTCGAGGCGCAGACCGTGGCGAACTGCTACACCGCGATCGAGCAGGGCGTCGAAGTGATCCCGGTGCTGAACAAGATCGACCTGCCCTCGGCGGATCCGGAGAAGGCGATCCAGGAGATCGAGGACGTGATCGGCATCGCGGCGCAAGGCGCGATCCGCGCGAGCGCCAAGACCGGCGAGAACGTCGCCGAGATCCTCGAGGCGGTGATCGCCCGGGTGCCGGCGCCCAGCGGCAATCCTGCTGAAAGATTGAAAGCGCTGATCATCGACTCCTGGTTCGACAACTACGTCGGCGTGGTGATGCTGGTGCGCGTGATGGAAGGCACGCTGCGGCCGAAGGAGCGCATCCTGCTCATGAGCACCGAGGCGTCGTATCTTTGCGAGCACCTCGGCGTCTTCACGCCCAAGGCCAGGGAAAAGGACGAGCTGTTTGCGGGCGAGGTGGGTTATGTCACCGCCGGCATCAAGGAGCTGCGCGCGGCGAAAGTCGGCGACACCATCACGCACGCCGCCAAGCCGGCGGCCGCGCCGCTGCCCGGGTTCAAGGAGATCAAGCCGCAGGTGTTCGCGGGCCTCTATCCGGTGGAAGCGAACGAGTACGAGGGGCTGCGCGATGCTCTGGAGAAACTCCACCTCAACGACGCCTCCTTCCATTACGAGCCGGAAACGTCGCAGGCGCTCGGCTTCGGCTTCCGCTGCGGTTTCCTCGGCCTGCTGCACATGGACATCGTGCAGGAGCGCCTCGAGCGCGAGTACGGCATGCACCTCATCACCACCGCGCCTTCGGTGGTTTATGAAGTGAAGCTGCGCGACGGCACGGTCGAGCAGGTGTCCAACCCGGCGCGGCTGCCCGATCCGACGCTGATCGAGGAGATCCGCGAGCCGATCATCGCCACCAAGATCTTCGTGCCGCAGGAGTTCGTCGGCCCGGTGATCACGCTGTGCACGCAGAAGCGCGGCACGCAGACCAACATGCATTACTCGGCGCGCCACGTGGTGATCTCCTACGACCTGCCGCTCAACGAAGTGGTGCTCGACTTCTTCGACCGGCTGAAATCGATGACCCGCGGCTACGGCTCGCTCGACTACGAGTTCAAGGAGTACCGCGCGACCGACGTGATACGGCTCGACATCCTGGTCAACGGCGAGCGCGTCGACGCGCTCTCCAGCATGGTCCACCGCGAGACCGCGCAGCGCCGGGGCCGCGAGCTGGTCGAGCGCCTGCGCGGGCTGATTCCGCGGCAGATGTTCGACGTCGCGGTGCAGGCGGCGATCGGCGGCCACATCATCGCGCGCGAGAACGTCAAGGCGCTGCGCAAGAACGTGCTCGCCAAGTGCTATGGCGGCGACGTCACGCGCAAGAGGAAGCTGCTCGAAAAACAGAAAGAAGGGAAAAAGCGCATGAAGCAGGTCGGCTCGGTCGAGATCCCACAGGAGGCGTTTCTCGCGGTGCTGCAGCGGGGCGAAGGTTGAACTTCGCGCTGTTTCTTTTAATTCTGCTGGTGGTCACCGGCCTGGTCTGGGCGCTCGAGGCGCTCTGGCTGCGAAAGCGCCGCCCGGAGGGGGCGAAGCAGCCGTGGTGGGTCGAGTACTCGGTCAGCTTCTTCCCGGTGATCCTGATCGTGTTCCTGCTGCGCTCGTTCCTGGTCGAGCCGTTCAAGATTCCCTCGAGCTCGATGGTGCCGACGCTGCTGGTGGGCGATTTCATCCTGGTGAACAAATTCACCTACGGCATCCGCCTGCCGGTGGCGAACAAGAAGATCGTCGAGCTCGGCGGCCCGGCGCGCGGCGACGTGATGGTGTTCCGCTACCCCGAGGATCCGTCGCTCGACTACATCAAGCGCGTCGTCGGGCTGCCCGGCGATCGCGTCGAGTACCGCAACAAGCGCCTGACCATCAACGGCCAGCCGGTGCCGGTGCGCCAGGTCGACGACTATCTTTCGCGCGAGCGCATGCAGTTCTCGCGCCGCTACATCGAGACGCTGGGCGCAGCGGAGCACGAGATCCTGCTCGAGGACGACGCGCCCGCCGCGGTGCTGCCGACGCGCGCCGCCGCCGGCAATTGCAACTACAATAGCAACGGCCTCGCGTGCACCGTGCCGCCGGGCCATTACTTCATGATGGGCGACAACCGCGACAATTCGAGCGACAGCCGCGTCTGGGGCTTCGTCCCGGACGAGAACATCGTCGGCAAGGCCTTCTTCATCTGGCTGAACCTGAACGAGCTCGGCCGCTTCGGGTCGTTCCGCTGACCAAGGGGAGACAAGTCATGCGCAACAGGCAATCCGGCCTCAGCATCATGGTCCTGATCACCGTCCTCATCCTGCTGGCGGTGGTGGCCCTCTTCGCCATGAAGGTGATTCCCTCGTTCCTCGAGTTCCGCGCGGCCAAGGGCGCCATCGAGGCCATCGCGCGTGAAAGGCAGGGCGGCACCCCGGCGGACATCCGCCGGGCCTTCGAGAACCGTTCCACCATCGACGACATCAGCTCCATCAAGCCGAACGACCTCGAGATCACCAAGGACGGCAACGCCGTCGTGATCAGCTTCGCCTACCGCAAGGAGGTGCCGCTCTTCTCGAACGTGGGCCTGTACATTGACTACCGCGCCACCTCCGGGGGCGACTAGATCGCGGCGTCGCTCGAGGAACGGCTCGGCCACCGTTTCGCGCGCCCGCAGCTGCTCGCGCAGGCGCTGACACACCGCAGCTTCGGGCCGGACCACAACGAAAGGCTGGAATTCCTGGGTGACGGCGTGCTCGGCTGCGCCGTCGCCGCCGAGCTGTACGCGCGCTTCCCGCATCTATCCGAGGGCAATCGCGCGCGAGCTGGGGCTCGCGACGCTCGTGCGCCTCGGCGAAGGCGAGCTCGCCGCCGCCGCCGAGCCGCGTCCTTCCATCCTCGCCGACGCGCTCGAAGCCGTGTTCGGCGCCGTATTCATCGACGCCGGCTATGACGCCGCACGCAGAGCGGTGCTCGCGGCTTTCGGCCCGCGGCTCGAGCGCCTCGACCCGGAGCGTGCCGCCAAGGACGCGAAAACCGAGCTGCAGGAGATGCTGCAGGCGGCGCATCGCCCGCTGCCCCTTTACCGCGTGACCGCCGTGCAAGGCGCGGCACACCGCCAGTCCTTCGAAGTGGAATGCGTGGTCGAGGAGCTTGCCATGAGCGCGAAAGGCACGGGCAGCTCGCGCCAGAAGGCGGAGCAGGAGGCTGCGCGCGCCTTGCTCGAGCGCCTAGCCGAGCAATGACGCATCGCTGCGGCACGGTGGCGATGGTCGGACGCCCGAACACCGGCAAATCGAGCCTGCTCAACCGCCTGGTGGGGGAGAAGCTCTCGATCGTGTCGGCGCGCCCGCAGACCACGCGGCACCTCGTCACCGGCATCCTCACCCGGCCGGGCTGCCAGTACATCTTCATCGACGCGCCGGGCAACCCGCCGCGGCTGAAGAGCGTGCTGCACAAGGCCCTGAACCGCCGCGTCGCCCAGGCGGCGAGCCAGGCCGACGTCGTGCTCTTCGTCGTCGAGGCGCCGCGCTTCGGTGCCGAGGACCAGGCGGCGCTGGAGCGCATTCCGGCGGGACAGAAGGTCATCGCGGTGGCGAACAAGCTGGATCTCCTCAAGCGCTCGGCCGATCTCATCCCGTTCCTCGAGCGGCTGTCCAGGACGCGCGACTTCGCCGCCTTGGTCCCGGTGAGCGCCCGTACCGGCAGGAACCTCCCCGAGCTGCTGCGCGTGATTGCCGAGGCGCTGCCGGAGGGAGCGGCGGCATATCCGGAGGATCAGCTCACCGACCGCGACGAGCGCTTCTTCGCCGCGGAGGCGCTGCGCGAGATGCTCTTCGAGACGCTCGGGGAGGAGCTGCCCTACCGCTGCGAGGTGATGATCGACAGCTTCAAGGAAGAAGGGCGGCTGCGGCGCATCGAGGCGACCATCCTGGTCGAGCGCGACAGCCAGAAGGGCATCGTCCTGGGCAGCGGGGGCGCGCGCCTGAAGCAGATGGCAAGCGCGGCGCGCAAGGACCTGGAGCGCCTCTACCAGGGCAAGGTCTACCTGGGCGTCTGGGTCAAGGTGCGCCGCGCATGGACAGACGATGCGCGTGTCCTGCGACAATTGGGCTACGAATGAGGAAACGCGCCGACCACGAGCCTGGGTATGTGCTCCATACCTACCCGTACAAGGAGACGAGCCTCATCGTCGAGGCCTTCTCGCGCCGCCACGGGCGCGTTTCGCTCCTCGCGCGTGGCGCGCGGCGTCCACGCTCGGCAATGCGCGGCGTGCTGCTCGCCTTCCATCCGCTGCGGCTGAGCTGGAGCGGCTCGGCCGAGCTGTCCAATCTGATCACCGCCGAGTGGGGCGGCGCGCTGCAGCCGCTCGCAGGGCGCGGGCTGATGTGCGGCTTCTACCTGAACGAGCTCATCCTGCGGTTGCTGCCGCGGGAAGATCCCCATGAGGCCCTGTTCGACGCTTACGCCGAGGCGCTGGCGCGGCTCTCGGCGGCGCAGTCGTTCCCCGCGGTGCTGCGCAGCTTCGAGAAGCGCCTGCTCGCCGAGCTGGGCTACGCGCCGCTGCTCGATCGCGAGGCCTTGAGCGGCGAGCCGATCGAGGCCTCGGGCTCCTACGTCTACGAGCCCGACCGCGGACCGGTGCGTGCCAGCCATGGTGACTTGCTGGTGAGCGGACGCACCTTGCTCGATCTGGCGGCAGATGATTACAGCCGCAGCGAGACGCGCGACGAGGCGAGGTATCTCATGCGCGCGCTGATCGGCCAGCGCCTGCACGGACAGGTGCTGCACACGCGCAGCGTGCTGATGGAGCTGAACGAGCTGTGATTGAGCTCGGCGTCAACGTCGACCACGTCGCCACCGTGCGCCAGGCGCGGCGCACGTACGAGCCCGATCCCGTGTGGGCGGCGGTCGAGGCCCACCTCGGCGGCGCCGACGGCATCACCTGCCACCTGCGCGAGGACCGGCGCCACATCCAGGACGAGGACGTGCGGCGGCTGCGCGAGCTCACGCACATCCGCCTGAACCTGGAAATGGCCGCGACCGACGAGATGGTCGGCATCGCCTGCCGCGTCAAGCCCGAGATGGCGATGCTGGTGCCCGAGGGCCGCGCGGAAATCACCACCGAAGGCGGCCTCGACATCGCCGCGCAAGAGAAGCGATTGGCCAGCGTGGTGTCGCGACTGAGGGAGGCGGGCATCGTCGTCTCGGTGTTCATCGATGCGGAGCTCTCCCAGGTGGAAGCCGCCAAGCGCATCGGCGCCGCCGTGTGCGAGATCCATACCGGCCCCTATGCGCACACGTTCCATTCGAAGGGCCGCGATGCCGAAAGCCCCGCCGTGGTGCAGGAACTGGCCAGGATCCAGAAGGCCGGCGACGCCATCCGCGCTGCCGGCATGCGCTTCAACGCCGGGCATGCGCTCAACTATTTCAATGTCCAGCCGGTGGCGGCGCTGCCGGGCGTGCGCGAGCTGCACATCGGGCACGCGATCGTCAGCCGTGCCGTCTTTGTCGGCACGCGCGAGGCGGTGCGCCAGATGAAGCAGCTGATGGTGCAAGCGGCGCGATGATCTTCGGCGTCGGCACCGATGTGGTGGAGATCGGCCGCATCGAGGCGGCGCTCGAGCGCCATGGCGAGCGCTTTGCCCGCCGCATCCTGTGCGAGTCGGAGCTCGCACGCTTCAAGTCGCACCGCCTGCCCGCGAATTACCTCGCCAAGCGTTTCGCCGCCAAGGAGGCCTTCACCAAGGCGCTCGGTACCGGCGTCAAGTCGCCGGCGAACTGGCACGGGGTTTGGGTGCGTAATCTGGCTTCCGGCAAACCGGTGCTCGAATTTTCGGACGCCTTACGAAAATTCCTGAAAGGCAAAGGCGTCACGTCGGCCCACGTCTCGTTGTCCGACGAGAAGGGCGTCGCCTTCGCCACCGTCATCCTCGAGTGCGAAAAGTAAGGCTGCCGCCCGGGCCCGTGGTCGTCGATGTACTCGGCCCGGTGCTCACCGACGAGGACCGCGAGCGCATCCGCCATCCGGCGGCGGGGGCGGTGATTCTCTTCGCCCGCAACTATGAGCATCCCGACCAGCTAAAACTATTGACGGAAGACATCGAGCGCCAGCGCGAGCCGGCGCTGCCGGTATGCGTCGACCACGAGGGTGGTCGCGTGCAGCGCTTCCGCGAGGGCTTCACCGCCATTCCGCCGATGCGCACGCTCGGCAAGCTCTGGGACCGCGACCGTGACGTGGCGCGCGAGGCCGCGACCGCCATCGGCTACATCGTCGCCGCGGAGCTCGGCGCCCACGGCGTCGATTTCAGCTTCGCGCCGGTGCTGGATCTCGATTACGGCGGCAGCTCGGTGATCGGCGACCGCGCGCTGCACTTCGATCCGACCGCGGTGGGCGCGCTGGGTGCGTGCCTGGTGCGTGGGCTCGCGCAGGGGGGCGTCGGCGCCGTCGCCAAGCACTTTCCCGGGCACGGCTATGCCGAGGCCGACTCGCACGTCGCGGTGCCGCGCGACGAGCGCGCCTTCAAGGAAATCCTCCGCAAAGACATCGTGCCCTATCGGACGGTGATCGAAGCGGGCCTCGCGGCGGTCATGCCCGCGCACGTGATTTATCCGCAGGTGGATGCGGAGCCCGCCGGCTATTCGAAGCACTGGCTGCAGGAAGTACTGCGCGGGAAGCTCGGCTTCGAAGGGCTGGTGTTCAGCGACGATCTTTCGATGGAAGGCGCCGCGGTGGCCGGCGGCCCGCCGGAGCGCGCGCGCGCCGCGATCGGCGCCGGGTGCGACATGGTGCTCCTGTGCAACAACCCCAAGGGACTCGATGCGCTGCTGGAATCGCTGAACGGAGTGCCGCTAGAGAAGCCCGAGCGGCTGGAGCGCATGCGCAGGCAAGGCGGCCGGGACCTCCGCAAGAGCGTTGCCTATCGGGAGGCCCTCGGCGAACTGCAAAAGCTGGTCTGAATCCTTACTCGCGGGCTTCGACGGCGAAGGTCCTGAACTGGGCGTACTTGTCGCCGATCTTGCGCACTTCCTTCAGCTCCGCCGAATTGCGATACGCCTTGTACTGATCCATGTCCTTCCAGAGCTGGATCGCGACGCGCGGGGCGGGAGCCTTGCCTTCGATCGACGCCGGGCTCGAGCTCGCCGCCACCAGGCGGCCGCCTGATTTCTTGATCAGCGCTTGCGCCTTGGGCGCGTACTCCTTCATGTACGCGTCCATGTTCTTCACCTCGATCTCGGTGACGGCGTAGACCGCCGGCTTGGCTTTCGCCTGCGCGTGCAGACCTTCCACGACCGCGCCGCCCAACCCGAACGCAGCGGCGATCGCCAAAGCGACTTTCGTTTTCGATTTCACGGTGCCTCCCCTTGTGCCGGCGGAATGCCGGCAGGCCAGCCTACGCCGAACGAGCGCTCTAGGCACGCCCGGTGCGCAGGATAAGGTCGAACGCTGCGGACAGAAACAGCGCGACGACGGGCACCATGACTCCGATATAGCCGGCGCGCGCGGCGCCGATACGCTTGAGCAGCGTGAGATAGCTGGCGAAAGCGGCGATCGAGCCGAGCAGGGCTAGATAGGCGAGCGACAGCACGTATGCCGGCGTGGTGTCGAAGGACAGCGCCTTGCCGCTCGCGAGGCCCAGCGCGAGCGCGCTCAACGCACCGTAGAGCATGCCCCACGCCATCCCTTGCCACAGCGGCACCCCGGCCCGCTGGTTGCGGTACGCGACGATGCTGCCGAGCGAAGCAACCAGGACGCTGAGCATGGTGAAGACAGCGCCCTTGGCGGTTTCTGTGCTGCCCTGCAGCCGCGCGAGCTCGGGATAGAAGACCACGACGATGCCGCCAATCCCGAGGAGCGAGGCGAGCGCCACGCGGCGCGTCATGGGCGCGCCGAAGAACAAGCGCATGCCGAGCATTCCAAGCAGCGGGCTCGCCGAATAGCCCACGGCGACGAGCCCGGAGACCACATGCTGCTCGGCGTAGTAGACGAAGACATAGCCGACGCCGAACGAGCCCAGCCCGAACAGCGCCAGCCACGCATGCTCTTGCGCGCTGAAGCGCAGCGGCAGCCCGCGGATCAAGCACCACGCAAAGAGCAGGAGCGAGGCCAGCAGAAAGCGGTAGGCCACGCTCATCTCGGGCGCGACGGTCCCGAGCTGGTACGTGATCGCGATCCAGGTGGTGCTCCAGATCGCGACACACGTCGCGAAATACCGAAGCTCCGCGCTACGCGCGCGGAATTGGCGAGCTACGCTCGCTCCATATAAGTGCCTTCGGCGGTGTCGACCTTGATCTTCTCGCCGGTGGTGACGAAGGGCGGCACCTGCACCGTGATCCCGGTCTCCATCTTCGCCGGCTTGAAGGAGGTCGTGGCGGTGGAGTGCTTGATGCCCGGCTCGGTGTCGACCACGGTGAGCACCACGGAAGGCGGCAGCTCGACGCCGATGGCGCGGCTGTTGTAGAAGTTGATCTGGACCTCGGTGTTGGGAAGCAGGTAGCCCGCCTGGCCTTCGAGGAAGTCCGCCGGCAAGGAGAGCTGCTCGAAGTTCTCCTTGTCCATGAATACGTAGCTGTCGCCGTCCTGGTAGAGGAACTGCATCTCGCGCGGGTCGACGAAGGCGCGCTCGACCTTGTCCTCGGTGCGGAAGCGCTGGTTGGTCTTGGTGCCGGCCTCGATGTCCTTCATCTCGACCTGCATGAAGGCGCCGCCGCGGCCGCCGACATGCACGTGGTAGCTCTTGAGCACGCGCCAGACGCGCTTGTCCCATTCGAGAAGCTGCCCCGGACGGATTTCGACCGCTTCGACCTTTGCCATGAGTTCGCCGCTCGGAAAAAGGCGCGAATTTTACACGATTTATAATGAAATCAATGGCGTTCGACGCTAAAAGTTTTGTCGCGGGCCTGCCCAGTCTGCCCGGCGTCTACCGCATGCTCGGCGGCGAGGGCGAAGCCCTCTACGTCGGCAAGGCGCGCGACCTCAAGAAGCGCGTCGCCTCGTACTTCCAGAAGCAGGCGCAGAGCCCGCGCATCGAGATGATGCTCACCCAGGTCGCCGCGATGGAGGTCACCGCGACCCGGTCCGAGGGTGAAGCCCTCCTGCTCGAGAACAACCTGATCAAGAGCCTCGCGCCGCGCTACAACATCCTGTTCCGCGACGACAAGTCCTACCCGTACCTGATGGTTACCGGGCACACTTACCCGCGCCT
>VBCP01000412.1:0-6212 GCA_005888925.1 Betaproteobacteria bacterium
AAAGTATAACGGCGAGCGCTCATCTCTTTCCGGGTGGTTCGGCACGCCCCAAGGGGCGTATGTACTCGGTTGGGAGCTCGCTCAGTTTGACAGTGCCGTAGATGATGTGTTCGGTTTCAGGGCAGTACAGGTCGGCCTACCCGAGGTCGATTTCCTGCGACAGAACCGCATCGGATTCCGCTTCTCGCTCGCGCTCGAGCCCGGCGCCGCGGTGGCCGCCGATCCGCTACAGCTGCCGCTCGCGTCGCAAAGCGTCGACCTCGTCGCGCTGCCGCATGTGCTGGAGTTCCACCCGAATCCTCACGAAGTATTACGCGAAGCCGAGCGCGTTCTGATGCCGGAGGGCCAGGTCGTGATCTCCGGCTTCAACACCGCTTCGCTCTGGCGCGCGCGCCAGCTGTTCACCTGGGGCCCGCGCGACGTCCCCTGGGACGCGCGCTTCATCGGCCTCCTGCGCCTGCGCGACTGGCTGCGCGTGCTCGGCTTCGAGCTGAACGGCGGCAAGTTCGGCTGCTACGCGCCCCCGTTCCAGCAGAAGGCGTGGCTCGATCGCTTCGCCTTCATGGACAAGGCGGGGGCGCGCTGGTGGCCGCTGCTTGGCGGCATCTACGTCGTGCGCGCCGTGAAGCGAGTGCATGGCATGCGCCTGGTGACGCCGGCCTGGCGCATGGAGCGCGCGCGGCGCCGCTCGCTGGCCCCCGTATCCCAGCGCAGCCACAAGAACCACCATGGCGGATGACGTCGTCGAGATCTACAGCGACGGCGCCTGCCGCGGCAATCCCGGCCCCGGCGGCTGGGGCGCGCTGCTGCGTGCAAAGGGGGCGGAGAAGGAACTCTACGGCGGCGAGGCCGATACCACCAACAACCGCATGGAGCTGATGGCGGTGATCCGGGCGCTCGAGGCGTTGAAGCGGCGCAGCCGGGTGCGCTTATATACGGACTCGCTCTACGTCCAGAAGGGCATCTCCATCTGGATCCACGACTGGAAGCGCCGCGGCTGGCGCACGGCGGACAAGAAGCCCGTCAAAAATGTCGATCTCTGGCAGCGCCTGGGCGAGCTTGCCGAAAAACATGATGTAGAGTGGCACTGGGTGCGCGGCCACGCCGGGCATCCGGAAAACGAACGCGCTGACGCGTTGGCAAATAAGGGAATACCAAAATTAGACGGGAATTCCAACAATGACCCGCCAGGTAGTCCTTGATACCGAGACGACGGGCCTAAACGCCAAGCTCGGCGACCGCATCATCGAAATCGGCTGCGTGGAGATCCTCTCGCGGCGTGTCGCGGACCGCCAGTTCCACGCCTACCTGAATCCCGAGCGCGATGTCGACCTGGGCGCGACCCGCGTGCACGGCCTGACGCTCGAGGACCTGCGGGCGAAGCCCAAGTTTGCCGACGTCGCGAAGGAGTTCCTCGATTTCATCGCCGGCGCCGAGGTGCTGATCCACAACGCCGACTTCGACACCGAGTTCCTCGATCTGGAGCTCGGCCGCGCGCGCCTCGGCAGGTTCCAGGACCACGTCGCGAACGTGGTCGACACGCTGGCCTTCGCACGCGAGCTGCATCCGGGCCGGAAGAACTCGCTCGATGCGCTCTGCGAGCGCTATTTCGTCAACCACGCGAACCGCACCCTGCACGGGGCGCTGCTCGATGCGCGCCTGCTGGCCGAGTGCTACCTCGCCATGACGCGCGGCCAGGAGAGCCTGGTGATGGAGCTCGAAACCCCGGCCCAGGCGGCCGCCGCGGCGGCGCTCCTGCAGGTCGACCTCTCCCATCTCATCATGCTTCCCGCACTGCCGGAGGAGGTCGCGCTCCACGAGCAGTACCTGGACGCCATGGAGAAGGAAGCCAAACGCCCCAGCCTCTGGCGCAAACTCGCCGCCTAATTCCGGACAACGTCCGTAATTAGTTGGAGTACGTCAGCGCGCGGCGCCAGCCCTAACTGAATTTGTCGCCCTAGGCATCCACTCGGCGCCGGCGATCTCGCGGCGGGCGCTCGGCAGCGTGATCTGGTAGTTGATGAGGTAGACCGGCGTGTCGGCGGCGAACTCGTCGACGTGCTTCTTCTCGACGACGTGCTCGAAGCTGCGCTCGAGCTTGGGCGAGCGGTTGGCGGTGGACTTCACGAACACCTCGAAGGACCAGCGCCCCGAGCGCAGGCGCAGCGGCTCGTTGCGCGGCTTCTCGGCGAGGTCGAACAGCACGAACTTGGCGAGCGAGCGCCTGCCTTCCAGCGGGAACGCGGTGAAGGGCTCGATGCAGTTCTGGTCGTCGAGGCGCCGCTTCGCCTGGATGAAGCGCTGCATGTCGACTTCGGCGACCGGGGAGAGGAGCACCGAGCGCTGGATGTCGCCGTCGATCGTGAGCCTGAGCGCGACCCACTCGACGATGCCGTCGGCGGAGCCGGAGTTGCTGAACTGCAGCGGCAGGAGGAGCTTGACGTCGCCGCCCGCGCGGCTCGGCCGCGGCACGATGACGTCGCCGGCGAGCACTTCGGGCGTGAACTCGAGCAGCCCCGCCTTGAGCACGCCGAACACGGCGATGCACACCGCGGCGGTCGCCAGGCCCAGTGCGAGCAGGCCCGGCTGGGGAAGCGCCTGGCCAAGCCACGTGGCCAGCGCGAGCGACACGGCGACGATGGCCGCGATGATCAGGACGGTTTTGCGCATGGCTCCATTCGACGGCCCGGCGTGTGAATCGTCTACCCCCGGACCGCTATACTTGGCTCATGGCCGCGACGATTTTTGATCACAATCTCGAAAAGAATCCGGCCAATTACGCGCCTCTCACGCCCCTTTCGTTCCTCGAGCGCGCGGCCTATGTCTATCCGCAGCGGGTCTCGGTGATCCATGGCGGCGAGCGCTACACCTGGGGCGAGACCTATGCGCGCTGCCGGCGCCTCGCCTCCGCGCTCGCGAAGCGCGGCATCGGCATCGGCGAGACCGTGGCCGCCATGCTGCCCAACACGCCGCCGATGTACGAGGCCCACTTCGGCGTGGCGATGGCGGGGGCGGTCCTCAACACGCTCAACACGCGGCTCGACGCCGAGGCGATCGCCTTCATGCTCGAGCACGGCGAGGCGCGCCTTCTCATCGCCGACCTGGAGTTCTCGCCGACGATCGAGGCGGCGCTCAAGCTGGTCAAGCGCCGAATCACGGTGGTGGATGCGGAGGACGCCCAGTTCAGCGGGGGCAAACGCCTTGGCGAGCTCACTTACGAGCAGCTGCTGGCGGAGGGCGACCCGCAGTTCGCGTGGCGCTGGCCGCCGGACGAATGGGAAGCGATCTCGCTCAACTACACCTCGGGCACCACCGGCAATCCCAAAGGGGTCGTGTATCACCACCGGGGGGCATATTTAAACGGCGTGGGCAACATCCTCGTCTGGGGCATGCCGCACCACTCGGTGTACCTGTGGACGCTGCCGATGTTCCACTGCAACGGCTGGTGCTTTCCCTGGACCATGGCGGCGAACGCGGGGACCAACATCTGCCTGCGCAAGGTGGAAGCCGCGGCCATTTTCGAGCTGATCAAAGAGCACCGCATCACGCACTACTGCGGCGCGCCGATCGTGCACCAGACGCTGATCAACGCACCCGACGAGCTGAAGCGCGGCATCCAGCATCAAGTCAGCGGCCTGGTCGCCGCCGCGGCGCCGCCCGCGTCGATGATCGAAGGCATGCAGCAGATGGGGTTCAACATCACGCATGTCTACGGGCTCACCGAGGTCTACGGCCCGGCCACGGAATCGTCTACCCCCGGACCGCTATACTTGGCTCATGGCCGCGACGATTTTTGATCACAATCTCGAAAAGAATCCGGCCAATTACGCGCCTCTCACGCCCCTTTCGTTCCTCGAGCGCGCGGCCTATGTCTATCCGCAGCGGGTCTCGGTGATCCATGGCGGCGAGCGCTACACCTGGGGCGAGACCTATGCGCGCTGCCGGCGCCTCGCCTCCGCGCTCGCGAAGCGCGGCATCGGCATCGGCGAGACCGTGGCCGCCATGCTGCCCAACACGCCGCCGATGTACGAGGCCCATTTCGGCGTGGCGATGGCGGGGGCGGTCCTCAACACGCTCAACACGCGGCTCGACGCCGAGGCGATCGCCTTCATGCTCGAGCACGGCGAGGCGCGCCTTCTCATCACCGACCTGGAGTTCTCGCCGACGATCGAGGCGGCGCTCAAGCTGGTCAAGCGCCGAATCACGGTGGTGGATGCGGAGGACGCCCAGTTCAGCGGGGGCAAACGCCTTGGCGAGCTCACTTACGAGCAGCTGCTGGCGGAGGGCGACCCGCAGTTCGCGTGGCGCTGGCCGCCGGACGAATGGGAAGCGATCTCGCTCAACTACACCTCGGGCACCACCGGCAATCCCAAAGGGGTCGTGTATCACCACCGGGGGGCATATTTAAACGGCGTGGGCAACATCCTCGTCTGGGGCATGCCGCACCACTCGGTGTACCTGTGGACGCTGCCGATGTTCCACTGCAACGGCTGGTGCTTTCCCTGGACCATGGCGGCGAACGCGGGGACCAACATCTGCCTGCGCAAGGTGGAAGCCGCGGCCATTTTCGAGCTGATCAAAGAGCACCGCATCACGCACTACTGCGGCGCGCCGATCGTGCACCAGACGCTGATCAACGCACCCGACGAGCTGAAGCGCGGCATCCAGCATCAAGTCAGCGGCCTGGTCGCCGCCGCGGCGCCGCCCGCGTCGATGATCGAAGGCATGCAGCAGATGGGGTTCAACATCACGCATGTCTACGGGCTCACCGAGGTCTACGGCCCGGCCACGGTCTGCGCCAAGCATCCGGAGTGGGAGCAACTACCGCTCGCCGAGCAGGTTCGGCTGAACGGGCGCCAGGGCGTGCGCTATCACGTCGAGGAAGGGCTGACGGTGTTGGACCCGCAAACCATGCAGCCCGTGCCGGCCGACGGCGAGACGATGGGCGAGATCATGTTCCGCGGCAATATCACCATGAAGGGCTACCTCAAGAACAAAAAGGCGACCGATGACGCCTTCCGCGGCGGCTGGTTCCATTCGGGCGACCTGGCGGTGATGCAGCCCGACGGCTACGTCAAGATCCGCGACCGCTCGAAGGACATCATCATCTCGGGCGGCGAGAACATCTCTTCGCTGGAAGTGGAGGATGTGCTCTATCGCCATCCCGCGGTGCTCGCCGCGGCGGTGGTCGCCAAGCCGGACGCGAAATGGGGCGAGACGCCTTGTGCCTTCGTCGAGCTCAAGCCCAATGCGACGGTCAGCGAGGCCGAGCTGATTGAGTTCTGCCGCGGCCAGCTGGCAAGGTTCAAGGCGCCGCGCGCAATTATCTTCGGCGAGCTGCCGAAGACCTCGACCGGCAAGATCCAGAAGTTCGTGCTGCGGGAGAAGGCGAAGTCCACCAGCGCAATCGACACATGAGCGCGATCCCGAAGAGCGACGAATCGATCCTGCTGCGCGAGGACCGCGATGGCGTCTGCACGCTGACGCTCAACCGGCCGGCGCAGATGAACCTGCTCACCACCGAGATGCTCGACGCGCTGCAGGAGTCCTTCGACGCCATCTCGGCCGACAGGCGGGTCCGGGTCGTGGTCCTCGCGGCGAACGGCAAAGGCTTCTGCGCCGGGCACGACGTCAAGGAGATCCGCGCGCTCAAGGAGCTGCCGAAGATCGAGGAGCTGTTCGGCAAGTGCAGCCGCATGATGCAGACCATCACCGCGCTGCCGCAGCCGGTGATCGCGCGCGTGCAAGGCGTGGCCGCCGCCGCCGGCTGCCAGCTCGTCGCGCAATGCGATCTGGCAGTGGCCTCCGAGGCCGCACGCTTTACCACCCCTGGTGTGACCTGGGGCTTTTTCTGCTCCACGCCTGGCGTCGCCGTCGGCCGCAACATCTCGCGCAAGCGCGCGATGGAAATGCTGCTCACCGGCGAGCAGGTTGACGCGCAAAAGGCACTCGAGTGGGGCCTGGTCAACCGCGTGGTCCCGGCCGCTTCCCTGGTTGCGGAGACGCAAAAGCTGGCGCGCGAGCGCGTCGGTCGGTCCGCCGGCCGGGAACGGCACGATCAGGGTGATCGGCTTCGAAGGGAACGCCTGCCCCAGGGCGTTCTGCACAACCAGCGCGACTACCAGGGCGAATGCGGCGCGCAGCACGGTCAGCGCTTGGGCGGCGGGCGCTTCTCGATGAAGGCCTCCATGCCGGCGCGGCCTTCGTCGTGC
>VBCP01000412.1:6361-7171 GCA_005888925.1 Betaproteobacteria bacterium
GAGATCACCGGCTCGAGCCCCTCGCGCATCGCGCGCATGGGCCTGGTGCGCTCATTCCAGATCTCGGCGGTGTTCCCGCATTTCACGGTGCTCGAGAACGTGCGCATCGCGCTGCAGCGAAAGCGCGGACATTCCTTCGACTTCTGGCGCTCGGCGCGCGTGCTCGATGAGCTCAACGATGCCGCGCGCGCGCTGATCGAAGCCGTTGGCCTGGCCGAGTTCGAAAACACGGTCGCGGTCGAGCTCGCCTATGGGCGCAAGCGGGCATTGGAGATCGCGACCACGCTCGCGCTCGACCCCGAGATGATGCTGCTGGACGAGCCGACCGCGGGCATGACGCATGCGGATGTCGAGCGCATCACCGCGCTCGTGAAGCGCGTCTCCGCCAATCGCACCGTGCTGATGGTGGAGCACAACCTCTCGGTGGTCTCGACGCTGTCGGACCGCATCACCGTGCTGCAGCGGGGCGAAATCCTCGCCGAGGGCGACTACCACACCGTGTCCAAGGACGCGCGCGTGATCGAGGCCTATCTCGGGGCCGGCCATGCCTAAGCTATTGGAGGTGAAGGGGCTCAACGCCTGGTACGGCGAGTCGCACATCCTGCACGGCATGGAGTTCGACGTTGCCGAGGGCGAGGTGGTGACGCTGCTCGGGCGCAACGGCGCCGGCAAGACCACCACGCTGAAGTCGATCATCGGGATGGTCGGGCGCCGCGAAGGCTCGATCAAATACGAAGGCAAGGAGCTCATCCGGCTGCCCTCCAATGCCATCGCGCGCCTGGGCATCGCGTTATGCCCCGAGGAGCGCGG
>VBCP01000412.1:7229-9235 GCA_005888925.1 Betaproteobacteria bacterium
ACCTGCAGGAAAGGCTCAAGAGCCAGGGCACCAAGCTCTCCGGCGGCGAGCAGCAGATGCTCGCCATCGGGCGGATCCTGCGCACCGGCGCACGCCTGCTGATGCTGGATGAGCCGACCGAAGGCCTCGCGCCGGTGATCGTGCAGCAGATCGGCCGCACCATCGAGCGGCTCAAGCAGCAGGGCTTTACCATCCTGCTCGTCGAGCAGAACTTCCGCTTCGCGCAGACCGTGGCCGACCGCTATTACGTCGTCGAGCACGGGCGGGTGGTGGACATGGTGGCGAACGCCGCCCTCGAGGCGAGCATGGACAAGATTCACGCCTATCTCGGCGTCTGATTTTTCAACCAGGAGAAAGCAATGGCATTTCGTAAACTAGTCATGGCCGCCTCGCTGGCCTTAGCCATGGGCGCGGCCCAGGCGCAGGTCTCGGACGGCGTCATCAAGATCGGCGTGCTGAACGACCAGTCGAGCCTTTACGCCGACATCTCGGGCCCGGGCGCGGCGGTGGCAGCGCGCATGGCGATCGAGGACTTCGGCGCCGCCAAGAAGGGCATGAAGGTCGAGGTGATCTCGGCCGACCACCAGAACAAGCCCGAAGTGGGCTCGAGCATCGCGCGCCAGTGGTACGACGTCGACAAGGTCGACGTGATCGTAGACGTGCCCACCTCGTCGGTGGCGCTCGCCATCAACCAGGTGACGCGCGAGAAGAACAAGGCATTCCTGGTGTCCGGGGCAGCAACCTCGGACCTGACGGGCAAAGCCTGCTCGCCGAACACCTGGTACTTCATCACGGCGGACTATGCCTTTGGACTTGCTCTGGAGCGCGACACAGAAGCGGTGGTGCTGAAGAACGGCGGCAAGGTGCTCGGCAAGGTGCGGCATCCGCTCAACGCCCAGGACTTCTCCTCGTTCCTGCTGCAGGCGCAGGCATCCAAGGCGAAGATCATCGGCCTCGCCAACGCCGGCGGCGACACCATCAACTCGGTCAAACAGGCGGCCGAGTTCGGCATCGTCGGCAAGGGCCAGAACCTCGCCGGCATGCTGGTGTTCATCACCGACGTGCACGCGCTCGGCCTCGACAAGGCGCAGGGCCTGATCTTCACCGAGACCTTCTACTGGGACCAGAACGACCGCACGCGCGCCTTCGCCAAGCGCTTCGCGCCGCAATACAAGGGCAACATGCCGACCATGGTGCATGCCGGTGTCTACTCGGCGGTGCTGCACTACCTCAAGGCCGTGGAAGCGGCGAAGACCGACGACGGTCCCAAGGTGATCGCCAAGATGAAGGAGCTGCCGACCGACGATCCGCTCTTCGGCAAGGGCCGCGTGCGCAAGGACGGCCGCAAGATCCACGACGCGCTGCTGGTCGAAGTGAAGAAGCCGTCGGAATCGAAAGGCCCATGGGACTACTACAAGATCCGCGCCACGATCCCGGCCGAGCAGGCTTTCCGCCCCGAGAAGGATGGGGGTTGCGAGCTAGTTAAGTAAGAGCATGACCGAGATCTTCGGCGTCCCGACGCAGGCGCTCTTCGGCCAGCTGTTGATCGGCCTGATCAACGGCTCGTTCTACGCGCTGCTGTCGCTCGGGCTCGCCGTGATCTTCGGTCTGCTCAACATCATCAACTTCACGCACGGCGCCCAGTACATGATGGGCGCCTTCGTGGCCTGGTTCCTGCTGAACAAGGCGGGGCTGGGATACTGGTGGGCGCTCGCGCTCGCGCCGATCGCGGTCGGCATCTTCGGCATGATCGTCGAGCGCACCATGCTCAAGCAGCTCTACAAGCTCGACCACTTGTACGGGCTGCTGCTGACTTTTGGTCTGGCGCTCATCATCCAGGGTCTGTTCCGCCACGAGTACGGCTCGTCGGGACTGCCGTACGCCATCCCGTCGCAGCTTTCGGGCGGGCAGAACTTGGGCTTCATGTTCCTGCCGAACTACCGCGCCTGGGTGATCGTGTTCTCGCTCGTCGTCTGCTTCTCGACCTGGTTCGTCATCGAGAAGAC
>VBCP01000017.1 GCA_005888925.1 Betaproteobacteria bacterium
CCTCCGCCTCGCGGCTGATGGTGTCCTGGTAGCCCAGATCAATCAGCGCGCGGCAGAACGACTCCTCGAACAGCAGATAGCTCGCGAGGTTCGAGCCCGAGCGGTTCAGCGCGCCGGTCGGCTTGAGGATGAAGCGCACCGTCGCCGGCAGCTCGTGCAGGAAGCGCGCGGCGATGCGCTCGATCGGCTGGGAGGGCGCGATGAACAGCACCTTCACCGAGCGCAGTCCCACGCCCGAGTCGCCGAGGCGCTCCGGCGGGATCAGCTTGACCGTGCGGTTGATGCGCTCCATGCGCTCGATGTCGACCGCCAGGCTGTCAAGGAAGATCGAGTTGAGCGCGTGTCCCGCGATCTGCGCGAGCGACGGATAGACGCTCGAGCGCGCGCGGTTCTGGTCCTGCGTCTGGCGCCCGGTGCCGACGATCAGCACGCGGTCCGCGCCCAGGTGCAGCGCCGGGCTCACCGGCGCGATCTGGCGCATCGAGCCGTCGCCGAAATATTCGCGATGCACCTTCATCGCTGGAAAAATGAAGGGCAGCGCCGCAGAGGCGAGGAGATATTCGAGCTTGAGCGTCACCGCGGCGCCGATACGCTGGTTCCTCTCCCAGCCCTCGAGGCCGCTGCCGCCCTGGAAGAACGACACGCTCTGCCCGGTGGTGTAGCCCGAGGCGGTGACGCAGGCGGCGTAGAGCGCGCCCGAGTCGATGTGCGTCTGGATGCGCTCGAACGCCAGGTTGCGCGCGAGCATCTCGGCGAGCGGCGTGTTGTCGAGCAGCGAGATCGGGTTGTCGCGCGAGATCAGCATCATCGCCGCGAGCCATTTCGCGCCGCTTTTCAGGATGTGCCAGGCATCGGTACGGTAGATGTGGCGGCAATGCATGTTCTCCCACACCTCGAGCAGGTTGGCGACGCCGCGCGAGAAGTCGTCGGCGAACACGGCGAGCGTCGCGGCGTTGATCGCGCCGGCCGAGGTGCCGCACAGAATCGGGAAGGGATTCTTGGTGGGATTGCCCAGCACATCGCGCACCGCCTTCACCACGCCCACCTGGTAGGCGGCGCGCGCGCCGCCGCCGGTGAGCACCAGCCCGGCACGCGGACGTACGCGGCTCGCGGGGAAGGGGGAGATCGTGGCCGCAGTTCTCCCCGTGGCAGGCTCCATCAGAAGAGGCTTTCCTGCGCCCGCGGCGCATTCGCATCGGTCACCGCGAGCGCGGTCATGTTGACGATGCGCCGCACGGTCGCCGAGGGCGTGAGGATGTGCACCGGGCGCGCCGCGCCGAGCAGCATCGGGCCGATGGTGACGCCGCCGCCGCTCGCGGTCTTCAGCAGGTTGAACGAGATGTTGGCGGCGTCGAGCGTCGGCATCACCAGCAGGTTGGCCTCGCCGCGCAGGCGGGTGCGGGGGAAGACCTTCAGGCGGATCTCCTCCGACAGCGCCGCATCGCCGTGCATCTCGCCCTCGATCTCGAGGTCCGGGGCGCTCTTGCTGATGAGCGCCAGGGCCGTGCGCATCTTGCGCGCCGAAGGCGTGTTGACCGAGCCGAAATTGGAAGCCGAGAGCAGCGCCACCTTCGGCACGATGCCGAAGCGGCGCACCTCCTCGGCGGCGAGCAGCGTCATTTCGGCGATGTGCTCGGCGTCGGGATCATCGGTCACATAGGTATCGCAGATGAACACGGTGCGCGCAGGCAGGATGATCGCATTCATTGCCGCGTAATGCCGCGCCCCCGGGCGCAGGCCGATCACCTCGTCGACGTAGCGCAGGTGCTGGGCGTGGGTGCCGAAGGTGCCGCACAGCATGCCGTCGGCCTCGCCCTTGTGGATCATCATGGCGCCGATCAGCGTCTGGTTGCGGCGCATCTGGATGCGGGCGTATTCGGGCGAGACGCCCCGGCGCTCGGCGAGCTGGTGGTAGGTGCTCCAGTAGTCGCGGTAGCGCGGATCGAACTCCGGGTTGACCAGCTCGATTTCCTTGCCCGGCCGCACGCGCAAGCCGAGCCGCTCGAGGCGCTGCTCGATCACCTGCGGCCGGCCCACCAGAATCGGCCGTGCGAGTCCCTCGTCCACCACGATCTGCGCCGCGCGCAGCACGCGCTCGTCCTCGCCCTCGGCGTACACGATGCGCCGCGGCGCGGCCTTCGCGCCGGTGAAGAGCGGCTTCATGATCAGGCCGGACTGGTAGACGAACTACGTCAGCGACTGCTCGTACGCCGCAAAGTCCGCGATCGGGCGCGTGGCGACGCCCGAGTCCATCGCCGCTTTGGCGACCGCCGGCGCGACGCGCGCGATGAGGCGCGGATCGAAAGGCCGCGGGATGAAGTAGTCGGCGCCGAAGCTGATCGTCTCGATGCCGTAGGCGAGCGCGACCTGCTCTGACGTCTCTGCTTGCGCTAACTCGGCGATCGCTCTGACGGCAGCGAGTTCCATTTCCGTGGTGATGGTTGTCGCGCCGACGTCGAGCGCGCCGCGGAAGATGAACGGGAAGCACAGCACGTTGTTCACCTGGTTCGGATAATCCGAGCGCCCGGTGGCGATGACGCAGTCGCCGCGCGCCGCCTTCGCCAGCTCGGGAAGGATCTCGGGCTCCGGGTTGGCGAGCGCGAGGATCAGCGGCCGCTCGGCCATCTTCTTCACCATCGCGGGCTTGAGCACCCCGCCGGCCGACAAGCCAAGAAAAACATCCGCGCCCGCAATCACCTCGTCCAGTGTCCGAGCGCGGGTCTCCTTGGCGTAGCGCTCCTTGTCCGGATCCATCAGCTCGCGCCGGCCCCGGTAGACCACGCCCTTGATGTCGGTGACCGTGATGTTGGCGAGCGGCAGCCCCATTTTTTGCAGCAGGTCGAGGCAGGCCAGCGCGGCCGCGCCGGCGCCCGAGGCGACCAATTTGACTTCCTCGATGCGCTTGCCGACCACCTTCAGGCCGTTGTAGATCGCCGCGCCGACGGTGATCGCGGTGCCGTGCTGGTCGTCGTGGAATACCGGGATCTTCATGCGCTTGCGCAGCGCGCGCTCGACGGTGAAGCATTCGGGCGCCTTGATGTCCTCGAGGTTGATCGCGCCGAAGGTCGGCTCGAGCGCGGCGACGATGTCGACCAGGCGCTCCGGATCGGTCTCCGCCAGCTCGATGTCGAAGCAGTCGATGCCGGCGAACTTCTTGAAGAGCACGCTCTTGCCCTCCATCACCGGCTTCGCCGCGAGCGGGCCGATGGCCCCCAGGCCGAGCACCGCGGTGCCGTTGGTGACGACCGCGATGAGATTGGCGCGCGCGGTGAATTGCGCAGCGCAGGCCGGATCGCGCACGATCTCTTCGCACGCGGCGGCCACACCGGGCGAATACG
>VBCP01000413.1 GCA_005888925.1 Betaproteobacteria bacterium
TGTCACCTTGACGGGGCTGATCAGGCGCTCGACGGGCTGGTCACAAGTCGGGCAGCGGGTGAGCTTCGCGTCCGCGATGCGCTGCTGCACCTCGAAGCGCCCGTGGCAGCGCTCGCAATGGCCGGAGGTCGGGGCGTAGTCGTACAGAGGCATGCGCGTATTTTACGGGCTGAGTATGCTGGCGCCATGACCATCAAGCTCAACCACACCATCGTCAACGTGCGCGACAAGCGCGCGTCGGCGAAGTTTTTCACTGAGCTCTTCGGACTGCCGCCGGCGAAGCCGTTCGGCTCCTATTTCCTCACCGTCCAGCTCGCGAACGGCGTGACGCTCGATTTCTGCGACGCGGACTACAAGCCCGAATCGCAGCACTACGCGTTCCTCGTGAGCGAGAAGGAGTTTGACCAGATCTTCGGGCGGATTCAGCAGCGCGGCCTCGACTACTGGGCCGACCCGGCGAAGAAGCGGAAGGGCAAGATCAACCACCACGACGGCGGGCGCGGCGTGTACTTCGAGGATCCGAGCGGACATTTCCTCGAGATCATCACCCGGCCGTACGGAGGCTGAATTCAGCGAGCGAGCAGCTTGGCGAAGTCGTCGAGCTCGTTGCGGTTGAGATCCGAGACGATCCAGTAGCGCATGCCGCCGCGCGCGAAGCGCGCGACGTTGAAGCCATCGCGCGCGCTGGCGGACGGCGCGGCCTCGCGGGCGGCGGGCGAGACGAAGACGTCGATCACGTGCTCCCGGCGCTTGTAGACCAGCACGGCGACGCTCTGGCCGGCGACGTAATCGAGCCGCGCGCCGGTCAAAGCGTAGCCTTCCTGCGATAGATCGGCGACCGGCGGCGAGAAGGGGAGCCGCGCGCTGAGCCAGGGCTTCACCGTGTGCTGGTCCGAGGAGGGGACATCAACCAGGCGGCCGGCGAGCGTCGCGCGCACGTGGCTCGCGACGACATCGGCGCCCAGCGCCTCGTCGTCGCGCGGCTGCGCGAGGAACACGCCGAGCCCGATGCCGGCGAGCAGGACCATCGCAAACGCCGGCGCCAGCATCCATGTCCTGGGCCTTCGTGCAGAAACCTCGAAGCGTACCGGCGCCGGATGGTAGTCGGCCTTCTCGCGAACGGCGGCCGAGAGCTCGCGCATGCGCTCGTAGGACGCGCGCAGCGCCGGGTTCTCGGCCATCGCGCGCTCGAGCTCGAGGCTTGCGGCGGCGTCGAGTTCGCCGTCGAGGTAGGCGTGCAGCGCTTTGTCGTCTCTCATTTGTGTACTCGCAGCCGCGGCGCCGAGGCCGCGGGTCTCAATGCTTCCATCAGCAGGCGCCGCGCGCGCGCCAGGCGCGACATCACGGTGCCGATCGGTACGCCGGCGATGCGCGCGATCTCCTTGTACGAGAGGTCCTCCAGTTCGCGCAGCACCAGCGCCTCGCGGAATGGCACCGGCAGCGCCGCGATCGCCTGGTTCACGGCACGCCGGTCGAGCTCGCGCGCGAGCAGCGCTTCGGGCCCCGGCGTGTCCGCCTCGGGCTCGTCGTCGACCGCCGCGAGCTCTGCCGGGCGGTTCGCCTGCAGCCAGGTCCAGCAGGCGTTGCGCACGATCGCGAGCAGCCACGGCCGCGCCTCGCCGCGCAGGCCGCCGAAGAAGCGGTAGGCGCGCAGCATCGCGTCCTGCAGCACGTCCTCGGCATCGTGGTCGTTGCGCGTCAGCCAGCGCGCGAGGTTGTAGGCCGCATCGACGTGCGGCAGCACCTGCGCTTCGAAGCGTTCACGCTCGCTCAAGGCGGGTCATGTTACGCGGATCCGGCCGGTCATCTTCTCGTGGCCGTCGCCGCAGAAAATGTCGCACAGGAAGTCGAAGGTCCCGGTGCGCTCCGGGGTGAATGGCACGCGTGCCACCTGCCCGGGAATAATGTCCGCGCGGAGCTTCAGCTCGGGCGCGCTGAAGCCCATCACCACGTCCGCGGTGGTGAACTCGAGCACCACCGGCTCGCCGCGTTTCAGCGCGAGCGCGTTCGGCTGGAAGACGAACTTGCGCGCGCTGATCTTCACCACCTTCGCCGGCTTCTGCGCGAGCGCGACTACGCCGCCTGCCGCGAGCGCGCCTCCGATAAGCGCGCGCAGCAGCGCCCGGCGCCTCATGCCTTCGACACCGGCAGTTCGGTGAGCTTGTACTCGACGGGCTGCGCTTCCGCCTCGACTTGGCGGAAGCCGAGCCCGCGATACGGATGGGCGGGATCCCAGGCAATCGGCACGCGCTTGGGCTGGGAGCCGGGCGCCGGCAGCGGGAACATCAGCCCCTTCGCCGCGTGGTGCTCGATGTGCGCGGTCTTGTAGTGGTGCTCCTGGTGGATATGACCGTAGAACACGGTGACGTTCTGATAAGGCATGAGGAGCTCGATCGCCTTATCGCCGTCGCGCGTCGCCCAGTCCCATTGCGGATAGAGCGGAAAGAGCGGCCGGTGCGTGAGGACGACGATGCGCGCATCCGGCCTTTGCTTGGCGAGATCGCTTTTCAGCCAGGCGAGCTGCTCGTCGCCGATGCGAGCCGCCGGGTCGGAGACGTTGTCGAGCGCGATGAAGTGCACGCCCTTGTGATCGAA
>VBCP01000414.1 GCA_005888925.1 Betaproteobacteria bacterium
GGCCGGCCCCGGCCCGGATCGCGGCATGATGTTCCAGGAGTTCGCGCTCTTTCCCTGGAAGACCGTCGCCGGCAACGTCGCCTGGGGACTCGAGGCTCGAGGCGCGGCGCGCGCGCATGTCGACGAAGTGGTCGCCAAGTACCTGGAGCTGACCGGCCTCGCCGACTTCCGCAACCACTACCCGGCGGAGCTCTCCGGCGGCATGAAGCAGCGCGTCGCGCTCGCGAGGGTGCTGGCGTTCGATCCCAAGGTCCTGCTGATGGACGAGCCCTTCGGCGCGCTCGATGCGCAGACGCGCGAAACCATGCAGGAGGAGGTCACGCGTTTATGGGAGCGCACCAAGAAGACCATCGTCTTCGTCACGCACGACATCGAGGAAGCGGTCTACCTCGGCGACCGCGTGGTGGTGCTGACGGCGCGTCCGGGGCGCATCCGCGAGGAGGTGAAGATCGATCTGCCGCGCCCGCGGGGCCTCGAGATCAAGAAGTCAATGCAGTGTCATGAGTACCGCAACTACGTCTGGGACCTGATCCGCAGCGAATCACAGCGCGCGAAGTAAAAACACATGGCCACGGCAGTTGCCCCTGACGATCGCATTGAGTCGATTGACGTCGTTCGGGGCGTGGCGTTGTTCGGAGTGCTCATCGTCAATCTAATCACCGGGTTCCGTGTTTCGATATTTCAGCAGTTCTCGGGAACGACTTCCGCAGAAGCTAACGCCGATCATGTCGTCGAGCGCATCGTTTCTCTTGCATTTGAGTTCAAAGCGATCTGTCTTTTTGCGCTGCTGTTTGGCCTAGGGCTGGCAATCCAGTTTGATCGGCTTGGCCGGCATGGCCGTCCGCTCTACTGGCTGTTTCGCCGGCTGGCGGTGCTGCTGGCGTTTGGTCTCATCCATCTATTGCTCATCTGGAATGGCGACATCCTGACCGAGTACGCACTCGCGGGGCTGATCGTGTTACCGCTTCTCCTCCTACCGTCCGGGGAGCTTCTGGCGGCCGCGATCGGCTTGCTTGTGCTCTATGCAGCGGGTCCAGTACTGCTTTCGAGCCTGTGGCCAAATGCCACGATGCTGCAGGAGCACGTGGCGTTGGCAACCCAGGTCTATTCGGCCGGAAGTCTTGGCGAAGTATGGCGTTTCAGCTGGCACGAATTGCCGCTAATCCTTCTGCTGCATCTCTTTATTTTTCCGCGAACGCTCGCGCTTTTTCTGCTCGGCGCGTTGTTGTGGAGAGCGGGAGTTCTGAAGCGCCCGCACGATTTCAGCGACGAGATGATCCTGGCGGCTATCCTGGGCATTGTCGGCGGTGCCGCCCTGACCGCAGCCGATGCTCACGGGTTTCTCACGAGGCTGGGCGCATCAGGGGCATTTCTGCGGGCGCTTACGCCGGTGCTGCTGGCGCTTGGCTACGGCGCAGCGCTCATTGCACTCATGCAGCTTTCTGCCGCGCGGCGCCTTCTGTCGATTTTCGCGCCCGTCGGACGGATGGCATTCACGAATTACGTGCTGCAGTCCGTGATTTTCGGTTTCATCTTTTTCGGGTACGGACTGGGTCAATTTGGCCGGATGGGCGCCGCGATGGCTTTTGTTCTAGGCGTTGCCGTTTACATAGCGCAGCTGGTCCTAAGTAAATGGTGGCTTCGCCGATATCGCTTTGGGCCGATTGAGTGGCTTTGGCGGACGCTGATGTACGGAGCGGCCCAGCCAATGCGCAAAGCTGCGCGAAATGCAGCGTGCGGAAGATAGCTGTGTTCAGCAGCCGCCGCAGGCCGCTTATCTGGACGGGCTTAGCGCGACAGCTAGCTCTGGTCGCCCATGCCGTCGACGTTGACCCGCAGCCAGTGTCAGCTCTAGCCGCCGGCAATCCCTAGCTCCTTCACCAGCACTGCGTTGGTCCGCAGAGTCTCGAACTGTTCCGGCGTCATGCTCAGCGGCTCGGCGCCGAGGCGCGCAAAGCGGTCCTTGACCTCCGGCGTCTGCACGGCGGCGACGCTTTCCTTATGCAGCCGGTTGACGATGTCGCGCGGCGTTCTCGCCGGCACGAAAAGACCGATCCAGAAGTTGTAATCGGAATCCGGATAGCCGGCTTCGATCGTCGTCGGCAGGTCGGGAAACAGCGAGCTGCGCTTCGGGCTGCCGGCGGCGAGCGGCCGCAGCTTGCCGTCGCGAATCAGCGCCAGCGCGGGCGCCACCGGCGTGAAATAGAAGTCCACTCGCCCGGCGACAATCTCGTTCAATGCCTCGGGCGCCCCCTTGAAGGCTATGTGCACGGCCTCGAACCCGGCGCTGCGCCGGAAGCGCTCCGCGTTGAGCTGCGTGGACGCGGCCGCGGAGGCGAAGTTGATCGACCCGGGTTTCGCCTTCGCCGCAGCGACGAGATCTTGCACGGTGTTGTACCCCTTCGATGCCGGGACGACGAGCAAGGTCGGCAGCGTCGCGATCGGCGTTACGGCGAGCAGGTCGCGCGCCGGATCGAAGGCGAGATTGGTCAGCACGAACGGCGCGACGGTGTGCGCGGACGAGGTGACGAGCAGCGTATGGCCATCGGGCTCGGCCTTCGCCACCGCGCCCGCGCCGAGCATGGTGCTCGCCCCGGGGCGATTCTCCACGATCACCGGCTGGCCGAGCGCGCTCGCCAGGCGCTCGGCGAGCGTACGCGCGACGATGTCGGTGGCGCTTCCCGCAGCCAGCGTAGTGACGATGCGCACGGTTTTTGTGGGCCATTGCTGGCCAAAGGCGCCACAACAAACGCTGGAAATGAGCAGCGCGGCGACAAGCTTGAGCATCGACTTGCCTAGCGCGGCAGGTAGCTCTGGTCGACCATGCCGTCGACGTTGACCGGCTTCTCCAGCCACTGCAGCTTGTCGAGCATGAAGGTCGAGAGCTTCTTCAGGCTCTCGACATCCACCCGCGCGTTGGGGTCGCGCTTCCAGTCGGCGTTCTTGACGTAGATGTCGACCGGCGTGCGCACGAAGCCGGCTTTGTGGATGTCGCGCTTCGCCTGCTCTGTGTTGGCGAGGTAGTACTTGGTCACCGCCACGTAATCGGCGAGGAAGGCGCGCACCGCTTCGGGATTGGCTTTCAGGAATTTGTCGCCGAAGAAAAGATCGAGCAGCTCGTGGTCGTAGCCGACCGCTTCCACCGCGGTGAAGAGCTTGCGCAGCCCGCCTTTCGCCATCTCGGCGGAGTAGAACGGCTCGACGAAGGTGCCGGCGCTGACTTTGCCTGAGCGCACCGCCTCGCCGATCGCCGGGAACACCATCGGCACGACCTTGGTGTCGCGGTCGGGCACGAGGCCCGCGTTGATCAGCCCGGCGCGCGCCCAGAGGTCGGTCGCGGTCTTGATGCCGACGACGCCGATCGTGCCGCCTTTCAGATCTTTCACCGTTTTGATGGGCCCATCGTCCTTGACCATGTAAGTGGTCTGGAAATATTCCTTGCCGGCGGCCTCGAGGCAGACGTTGGCGACGATCGTCATCTCCATGCCCTGCGCGCGGCCGAAGATCACCGCGAGTCCGGGCGCGGTGCCGGCGTCGAGCTCGCCGGCGAGGAACGCCTGGAAGCGCTCCGGGTTCGCCTGGAAGAGGATCTGCTTGAGCTGATAACGCTTGCCCTGATTCGGCGTGAGATCGGGGCGCGCGCTCATCAGCCACACCTGTTCCTCGGCGGCGAAGCCGCGGCCGAGGCGAATCAGCGGTGGCTCGGCGGCCTCGGCGCTGATCGCAAAGAATAGGCCCAGCAGCAGCGCAGTTCTGATCACGGGTGCTCCTCCTTCACACGTAATAGGTGTCGAGCTTTTCCCAGTATATCAACCGGTCGCGCGCGAGCACGACGAGCTTGTCGAGCGCATAGCCGATGAGCGCGATGACCACCACCATCGCGAGCATGCGATCGGTCCTGAGCGAGGAGAGCGAGTAGATCACGAGGTAGCCGAGCCCGTCGGCCGAGCTGATCATCTCGGTGATCACCACCACGATCATCGCCACCGGCACCGCGACGCGGAACGCGGCGAAGATGTAGGGCGTGGTCGCCGGTATGACCACCCGGCGCAGGATCTCGCCGCGCGTGGCGCCCATGTTCTCCGCCGACCACACCAGCACGCGGTTCACGCTGCGCGCGCCGTGGTAGGTCATGATCACCATCGGGTAAAGGCACTCGAGGAAGATGAGCGCCACCTTCGACAGGCTGCCGATGCCGAAGACGAAGATGAAGATCGGAAAGAGGGCGAGCTTCGGCACCGCGTAGGTCCCCGAGAACAGCGGATCGAAGAGGCCAGCGACGAGCTGTGATCGCCCCATCAGCATGCCGAGCAGCACGCCGACGACGGCGGCGAGCGCGAAGCCGCCGAACGCGCGGTAGAGCGAGGTCCAGATTTGCTCCCACGCATCCGCCTGGACGATGAATAGGAAGAATTCGCGACCGATATTTACCAGCGACGGGAACACGATGCGGCTCCACAGCCCGCTGCGCGCTGCGGCTTCCCACGCGACGAGCAGGATGATGATTGGGATGAAGGTGCGAAGGCTTTTCATCGATCGGTGTTGAGAAAAATAGGGTCCGTCCCCGTTTTATGCGTGGCTTTCTTCCCACGGCAGGAAATATCGCCGAGAAAATCGCAGCAGCCGGTCGCCGGCGTAGCCGAGGATCGCGATCGAGACGAGCGACACGTACATCAGGTCGAAACGCAGGCCGTTCTCGGCTTCGCGGATCAGGTGCCCGAGCCCCGAGCGCGCGTTGATCATTTCGGTGGCGAACATCACGATGAAGGAGAGCGCGAGCGACACGCGCAGGCCGGCGAAGATCAAAGGCAGCGCGGCGGGCAGCACCACGCGGCGGAAGATCAGCGCCTCGCCCGCGCCCATGTTGCGCGCCGACCAGACGAGGATGCGCGGCGTCGCGCGCGCGCCGTAATAGGCGTTGATGAATGTGGGATAGAAGCAGGCGAGCGCGATGATCAGGATCTTGGAGAGGTCGCCGATGCCGAACCACAGCATGAACACCGGCAGCATCACGATCTTCGGCACCGGGTAGGTCAGGAAGACGAGCGGGCTCAGCAGCTCGTCGAAGCTGCGTGCGATGCCGGCGGCGAGGCCGAGCGTAATGCCGAGGAGCGTGCCTAGCGCGAAACCGGGCAGTGCGCGCAGCAGGCTCGCTACGGCGTGCTCATAGAGCTCCTGCGAGCCCAGTGCCGCGGCGAAGTGTCTTGCGATCTCGAGCGGCCCGAGGAGATAGGACGGCAGCCCGCGGAGCGCGGCGAGCTGCCAGGCGACCAGGATGACGAGCAACAGGCCCGCGCCGGCGAGCCTTTGCGCATGCGGCATCCTTCAGATGATAGCCCGGCGGGCGATGGCGACGCGGAAGTGCGGCTGCAGAAATACGAGCAGGCGTGCCTGGAGCTGGCGCTTCTCGAGGCAGTAATCGACGGCCGCCGCCGCGCACGCCGCCTCGAAAGCGGCATCGCTGTCCTCGGTCATGACGACGACCAGCGGCGCATCCGGCTGCTGCTTGAGTTCCCGCGCGAGCTCGATGCCGTCGCTCTCGACCATGCGGTGCGCGATGAGCACGAGGTCGGGATGCTGGCGCTCGATCGCCTCCCGGGCTTCGCTGGCGGAGATCGCGGACTCGAGCGTCACGTCCCTGAGAAACATGCTCAGCCAGCCGACGATGCTCCAGCGGGAATTGAACGCTCCATCGACGACCAGGACATGCTGCATCGCTCAGTGTCCCACCCGTGCCCCGGGTCGTATATAGCCCGATCAGTACGCAAGCGTACACAGGGACATGGGCCCTGCTGCAGCTATACGGCGGCTTGGCGCGCTACCTTGAGACTGAAGCGTTCCTGCAGAAACAGGAGCAGCCGCGCCTGCAGATGGCGTTTTTCCAGGCAGTAGTCCGCGCCTGAGGCGGCGCAGTCGGCTTCGAACTGGGCATCGCTCTCGTCGGTCATGACGACCACGGTCGGCGCATCGCGCAGCGCTTTGATGCGCCGCGCGAGCTCGATGCCGTCCACTTCGGGCAAGGGATGCGATGCGAGCACCAGATCGGGCCGGCGCTGCTCGATCGTCGCCAGGGCTTCATCAGCGGAAGCGGCCGATTCGACGGCGACGCCGTTGAGAAACGCGCTCAGCCAGCCGGCGATCACCCAGCGCGACTGGAACTTGTCGTCCACGACTAGAATGCGCACGCTCCAGTATGCGCCTTGGGTACGATAACGTATGTTCGATAACGTACATAGCGTGCACCAAGAGGCCTATACTGAACGGTATGGCACAGCCCGAATCCAGAGCCGAAAACCGCCTGCTGGCGGCGCTGCCGGCGGACGCTTTCGAGCGCTTGCATAGCGCGCTGGACGTGGTTCCGCTACGGCTCGGCGACTCCGTCTACGAGGCCGGCATCGAGATGCGGCACCTGTACTTCCCGATCGAGGGCATCGTTTCCATGCTCCAGGTGACGGAAGACGGGTCTTCCGCAGAGATCGCGGTGGTGGGAAACGAAGGTGTAGTCGGAATCGCGATGTTCATGGGCGGCGCCGCCACCACGCCCTCGCGAGCGGTCGTGCAGAGCGCCGGTCACGCCTATCGCCTCGAAGGCGAGAGGCTGCACAGCGAGTTCAAGCGCGGCGGCCGCCTGCAGGAATTGCTGCTGCGCTATACCCAGGCGCTGATCACCCAGATGTCGCAGACCGCGGTGTGCAACCGCCATCACACGGTGGAGCAGCAGCTCTGCCGCTGGCTCTTGCTGAGCCTCGACCGGCTGCCGTCGAACGAGCTGGTGATGACCCAGGAGCTGATCGCCAACATGCTCGGCGTGCGCCGCGAGGGCGTCACCGAGGCCGCGGGAAAATTGCAGGATGCCGGAGTGATCCGTTACGCGCGTGGCCACATCGAGGTGCTGAACCGCCGCAAGCTGGAAGCGCGCGTTTGCGAGTGCTATGCAACCGTGAAGAAAGAGTACGACCGCCTGCTGTTTTAGGATGGCCTCTCTTTTGTGCGCTGGCGCACACAGTACGCTGGCGCACAGAACGCCGGCGCCGCGCCGCGTACAGTGGGTTCATGTCTCCGCGAACCCGGCGCGACCCAAAGTCGCATCCTGCGAACCTTCTGCTTGCCGCTCTGCCGTCCAAGACCTACCGGCGCCTGCAGAACGGGCTGGAGCGCGTCCAGCTGACGTTCGGAGACGTGCTCTACCAGCCCGGCGACGCCACCGAGCACGTCTATTTCCCGAACGATTCCATGCTGTCCCTGCTGGTCGCGGTCGAGGGCAATGGCGCGCTCGAGGTCGGGATGGTCGGAAGAGAGGGCATGGTAGGAATTCCGCTGGCGCTCGGCCGGCCGAATTCGCCGGTGCGCGTCCTGGTCCAGGGAGGCGGCAGCGCGATGCGCATGACCGGAGCGCGCCTTGCGAGCGAGCTGAAGAAAAACGGCGGGGTAAAGCAGCAGCTCGACCGCTGCATCTATACGTCGATGATGACGGCGATGCAGATCGCCGCCTGCAACCAGTCGCACGTCCTCGCGCAGCGCTTGGCGCGCTGGCTGCTGATGGTGCGCGATCGCGTCGGGAGCAGCGAATTTCCCCTCACCCAGGAGTTCCTCGCCCGCATGCTGGGCGTGCGCCGCGCCGGGGTGACGGACGCAGCGGGCAACTTGCAACGCCGCGGCCTGATCAGCTACAGCCGCGGCAGGATCAAGATCCTGAACCTGGAAGGCGTGCGCGCGGCGTCTTGCGCGTGCTACGAGGTGATCCGGAAGATGGAGAGCGCTCCGGCCCGCTAGCCGGTTGCTGCCCGGGTCCCGCGGTCCTGACCGTCCAGCCACCACACCGCCTCTGCCTCGCTGTCGAACAGCTTCGCGTCGACCCCCGCCATGACGAGATCGCGCTGGGCATTGCGGTACCTTGCCTGGATGAGCGGCGTTCCCGCCACCAGCGCGATCTTGAAGCCTGACGGGATGCCTGCGAGCAGGATCGTGGTGAAGGCGTCGCGCAGCGCGCGCTCGCCGGCCGGATCGCCGTCTCCGGTCTTGAGCATCACGCGGTTGATCTGCTTTTGAAGGCAGCGCGCGGCGAACGAGCGAAAGATATCCGCCACCTCTACACCGTTGATCACGCCGGCCTCGACGACCAGATAGCCGGGCGTTTCGCTCAGGTAACGATCAGCCGGCTCCTGCAGCATGGTTCGTCCCCATGCTCGGATTCTTTAGCACAAGGGGAGGGGAGTTCAAGGTTTGCGCGGCACCGGACATAAGGCCTGCCGGCGGGCGTGCTAGACGGAAAAGCGAAATTGCGCCGGAGCGCGCGCCGCGATGACCGACGGGCGGCCGAGCAGCCGTTCGCTCCAGTCGCGCGCCTTGGGATGCGGTTGCCAGAGCCGGGAAAAACCCAGGTGCTCGAGCCGCTCGGCGAACGGAGCGAT
>VBCP01000415.1 GCA_005888925.1 Betaproteobacteria bacterium
ACCGGCGAATAAATCGGCGACATAGTGCTGCTTTGTCGTAAGGATGCTGAGCACGAGGACTGTCAGCCCTAACCACAGCGGCGCACGCAGCCGCGGCCAGTCGCGCGCCAGGGCCCAGACGCCTACGGTGGGGATGGTGACGTGTCCGCTCGGAAAGCAGTTGCCTGCAGCATCCACGGTGATGAGCAGCCGGTATGTCGCGGCCGAAAGGGTATCCGCCTCCGGCAGCGCCGGCCGTGCAATCACCGTCGGCAGGAGTATCCACAGCACGAAGTTCGCAGTCATCGCCACGGCGTAAGCGCTGAGCATGCGGTGGAACGTGCGGCGCTCGCGCACCAGAAAGGGCAGAACGAAGTCGGCAAGAAGCAACAGCAGATACGGCCAGACAGTCCAGACCAGAAAAGGAATGGCGCGGTCCAGCGGCGTCAATGGCAGGTAGGCAGGCGCGATCAGGGGGTAGTGGTTCGCCAGCAAATAGCCGGCGGTGTTGATCAGCGCGAGCGGCAACACGAAGCGTAGCCTGGGGAGCAAGGTGGACATTTCAGAAAGTGAGCGCCAAAGGTCGCGGCGGATGCGGCCGCTTGCGATGCCGTCGTGCAGCACCATCGGGATCGAGGCGGCCACGCAATTGCCGTGGTCCTGAATGTTCTCAAGCACCTGTGCACTGTCGAAGCCGCAGGCCTTCGCCGTGGAGCGCAGCGCGAACAGGCTCGCCTGGTGCGCCACCAGCGCGCGAAAGTACGCCGGCTGCTCGCCAAGCTCCTCCAGGTAGCTCAGCACAAAGGGCTTCATCTGGCGCTTGGTGAACTTGAAGATGCGCGACCCCTGCATGTGGAACAGATTCATGTCGGGCGTGGTGCACGAGGCGTTCGGGTGAAAGCGGGTGCCACCGCCCTTGAGCTCGGCGAGCTCGGATCCCTCGGACAGCGTCGTGAAACGCGCGCGCGACATCGAGCTCGCGTCGCCGGCGCCGGGCGCGGTGAGGAATACCGCTGCCGCGCCGTCGCCCAGCAGCACGCAGCTCTCCTCCTCGTTCCAGTTGAGCGAAGAGGAGGAAATCTCCGGCGTGACCACCAGGATGCCGCGATATGCGCCGGACGCGAGCATGGTGGCCGCAACGTCGAGCCCGTTGAGGAACGAAATGCAGGTTGAGTTCAAGTCGAAGCAGGGAACACCGTCGACGCCGCGCCCCAGCTGCTTCTGGATCAGCACCGCAGTGCACGGAATCGTCTGTTCCGAAGAGCCCGCTGCGCAGATGATCAGGTCAACGTCGCCCAAGGTCGCCCGCGCGTTCGCGAGCGCGCGCCGCGCCGCCTCGGCGCCTAATTGGGAAGCGGTCTCCTCGCCGACGAAACGCCGCTCGCGCACGCCGGTCCGGCTCTCGATCCAGCCGGCCTCGAGACCGAGGCGTTGTTCGAGCTCCGCGCTGGATACGACGCGCAAGGGCAGGCATTTCCCGACGCCGGCGATGCGCGCTGCGCGCTGCGGTTGAATGCCGAGGTCGCTGCGGGCTAGTGCGGCTGCTGGTTCGGATTTCATCTTCCCCTCCTGGTCGGTTGTTGAGACTCGTGTATCTCATTCAGCACCAACCGTGCCAAACACATAACTTATTGTTTTATTTAATATCTATACTATGCAGAGTCAAAATCCATCTACCCTAGCCATACATTTAATGCGCGTCATGAATACATTTTATGAATGCATCTAACGTTTACGGAACAAACCGAGGTTCATGGCGCGAAAGACAGCGGCCGCCGCGGTATGCACGTCGAGCTTGCGATAAGCATTCTTGATATGGCTCGTGACGGTGTGCCTGGAGATGCCGAGCCGCTGGCCGATCTGCGCGTAACTGCAGCCGATCGACAGCAGGCGCAGCACGTCCAGTTCGCGTGCAGTGAGCTCGGGCGGATTCATACGGGTCATCTAAGGAACTGCGGCAACCCGGTCGCCAGCCATGGCACGAAGGTGACCAGCAGGACGCCGATGGCGAGAACGCCGACCGCGGGAAGCGCGGCGCTGAACACCTCCGGCAGCGGCTTGCCGAAGCGGTAGGCGGTAAAGAACAGGTTCATGCCCACCGGCGGCGTCAGATAGCCGAGCTCCATGTTGGTGAGGAAGATGATGCCGAGGTGGATCGGATCGACGCCGAAGGCGATGCCGAGCGGCACCATCAGCGGCACCAGCACGACGGTCGCGGAGAAGATGTCCAGCAGGCACCCCGCAACCAGCAGGAACAGGTTGAGGGCGAGCAGGAACATCCAGCGCGAATGGATCGCGCCTGTCACCCAATCCACGGCGCGCTCCGGAATGCGTGCGTCGACCAGGTAGTTGGTGAATCCCAGCGCCACGCCGAGGATCAGCAGCACGCCGCCGACCAGCAGCCCGCATTCCGCCATCACGCGTGGCACGTCGCTTCTGAGGCCGAGGTCGCGGTACACCAGGACTTCGACGATGAAAGCGTAAACTGCCGTGAGCGCGGCCGCCTCGACCGGCGTAGCGAAGCCGCCGAACAGGCCGAGGAACGCGACCGGCGGCAGCAGCAGCTCCCACTTGGCGGCTAGCAGCGCAGCGCGTGCTTCGCGCCAGTCGAGCTTGCGCGCGGCGTGCACCACGCGCGGCGCGCGGCTAAAGCCCCAAAGCGCGATCAGCGTCACCATCAGCAGCCCCGGCACGATCCCCGCCAGGAACATCTCTTCGATCGAGATCTTGGCGACGATGGCGTAGAGCACCAGCGGCAGGCCGGGCGGCAGCAGGCCGCCCAGCGATCCGGCCCCGGCCAGCAGCCCGAGCGCGCTTTTTTGCGAATACCCGGCGCTCAGCAGCAGCGGCATCAGCATGCCGCCCAGCGCAATGATCGTGACCCCGGATGCGCCCGAGAACGAAGTAAAGAATGCGCAAGCCACGACGGTCACGATCGCGGCGCCGCCGCGCAACCCGCCGAACAGCGCGTCGAACACGCGGATCAGGCGACCGGGGGCGCCGCCCTCGGCCAGGAAATAGCCGGCCAGGGTGAACAGCGGGATCATGGGCAGCGACGGATTCACGACCAGCCGGTAGTGATCGAGCGGGATCGAAGCCATGGGCAAGCCCTCGTTCCAGAACAGGAACAGGGCGGCCCCACCCAGCGTGGTGAATACCGGCGATCCGAGCAGCGCCGCCACCAGCACCACGCTGATTGCCGCGATCGCCATTGCATTGTTAAGAGGCAGCCGGTTTAGCGCGGCGGCGGCGACGGCGGCGGCGAGTGCCAGCGTGGCAAGCCGCGCCGGCCAGCTGTCCGCCGCCGCCCAGGCGAGCCGCAGCGTAATGAGCGCAAAGCCGAGCGGCAGCACGGCTTGGCCCAGCCACACCGGAATGCCGTAGGCGATGACGTTGCCCCCGGCGCGCTCGGCGAGCACGAACTCGACGCTGGCGAGACAAAGCAGCGCGCCGACGATCACCGCCACGGTCCTGGTGAAGAGACGCGCCAGCAGCGCGCAGCGCCCTTCCAGGAGCGTGTCCAGCATGGACAGCGACAGCAGGCGCCCCTCGCGCGCGGCCACCGCGGCGCCCAGCATGCCGGCGATCAGCGCGCAGTGCTGCGTGAACGAAGCGGCGCCCGAAATGCCGACCTGGAACGTAGCCCGCAGCAGGATCTCGGCGAGCGGCAGCAGCGCCATCAACGTCAGCGCCGACGCCAGCACGACGTTTTCAGCGCGCCTGAGCACGGTATTCCTTCAACAGGCGCTGGACTTCGTCGAACAACTCCGCCGGCACCATGTTGCCGCGGATCATCGGATACGCGTGCTCGGCGACCTTGCGCCACTCCGCTTCGAGCTCGGGCGTGACCGGCTGCACCTTCAATCCGCGTTTCTTCATCGCCTCGACGGACTCTTCGTTCTCGCGGCGGCTGAGGGCGCGCAGCTCCACGCCCGCGGCGTCGCCGGCCTGGCGCAGCGCCTTCTGGCCGGAGGGCGTCATCGCGTCCCAGGCCTTGCGAGTGATGACCACCGCGCCGACGATCGGCACCCAGTTCATGTCGAGCATGTACGGGGCGTGGTTGTAGAACTGTCCGATCAGCGCGTAGAACGGCGTGCTCGGCACCATGTTGATCATGCCGGTCTGCAGCCCGGGAAGGATGTCGGAGATCTCGAGCACCACCGGCTGGTAGCCGAGCGTCTTCATGATCTCGACCTGGGGGTTGTCGCCGGCCCAGGCGAACACCTTCATCCTGCGATAGTCGGCGGGACGCAGCGCGGGCTCCCTGGAGAAGAAGCGCACCCATCCCGCGTCGCCCTAGAACAGCACCACGAAGCCCTTGTCGAGAAAGCGCTTCTCGAGTGTCGGGCGCAGCTTCTCGCGCAGGTAGTCGAGCTCATCCCACGAGCGGAACACCATCGGCATCTTCTGCAGAGCGGCCACTGAATCGTCGATTTCCGTGAGGCCGACGACCGACAGCAGCGCCGCGTTGAGCTGGCCGACCCGCATGCGCCGCACCATGTCGGCTTCGCCGCCCTGCGAACCGTCGGTGTAGACGATGAAGGCCGCGCCGGCGCCTTGCGCTGCGCGCCACTTCTCTCCCATCTCGAGCAGGCTGCGGTGCCAGGAGGTGCCGCGCGGCGCAAGCGTGCCGAGCCGGATTTTTACCGTCTCGTCCGCGCCGGCTTCGCACGGATGAAAGGCGGCGGCGATAACGAAGATGAGGATGAATTTCATGAGCGGCCTCGCTTCAGTTGGTGAAAAGATGCTCGGTGCGCGAAAGCAGCCAGCGCGCGCGGCGCTGCGCCACCAGGTTGGCGAGACGGTTGTCGCCGTCCTGGATTTGCAACACCTTGTGGAGCAGCGCTTCGAATTCAGCACGGCGCTGCTGCGGCACACATACCGCCTCGGCAAGCGCGAGCAGCGGCGCGGCGTCTAACCCGCCTGACAGTTCCATCGCACGCGTGAAGTGCTGGCGCGCCCGCTCGGCCGGGTCGCCTCTCCTGCCCTGGCGCACCGACTCGTAGCCGATCATGAAGGTGTGGAGGGCGCCGCGATCGAAGGACTCGTCGAGCTCGAGCGCCCGATCCATCAAGGCCTCGACGATCGGCAGCTCGCCCAGGACGTCGGGCTTGTCCTTGGAAAGGCCGATCAGGGCGCCCCACGAAGCGCCGGTCCAGTACAGCAGCGGCACCGCCGACGCCGGCAGGGCTGCGACCGCCCGCCGCGGATCGGCGCGCAACCGGCGCTCGAAGTCGGCTCCGTGCAGGGCCAGCCCGCGCAGCCCGTAATCGCGCGCTCGCCGATACATGCGACGCGCGCGATCTTCCAGCTGCAAGGCCTGGGCCAGGTTGTGCGCTTCGGCTTCTTCGGCCTCCTGCTGGAGGAACGCGTAGGCGTACTGGGTAAAGCCGCGCGACGCCGCCAGCAGCAGGCCCTGGTGGTCCGGGCTCTCGGCCAGCAGGCTCTCGATCAGCTTGAGACTGAACGGAGCGGCCGCCCGAATCAGCTCGGGGTCGTCGTCGGAGGAGAACGCGCTGCCCCCCTGGGCGATCGCGTTGCCGACGCTGTTCACGGCGAGCTGGCGCACCGAGCATCCGCCGAGCGCGAGCAGCAATGCCGCCAGCACCAGGCTGCGCTTCGCGGGAAAGCTGAGGTTCATGGGACGAATGCGGACATCGCATTGAAGTGGCGCGCGACCTCGCGCGCCGCGGCGAACCACGACATCTCGCTGTAGGCGATGCCGTGCCTGCGGCAGAACTCGCGGGTGATGCGGCGCGCGCTGCGCAGGCGCGCGGTAGGCATCGACGGAAACAGGTGATGCTCGATGTGGTTGTTCAACCCGCCGAAGAGAAAGTCGTCCAGCCGCCGATGTGGTTGACCAGGAAAATCGTGCCGAGGTAGGGACCGATCAGCAGGGTCATCAGCGCATAGTTCAGCAACGCGTCCGCGACGCCGAGCACCAGCACCGGCGGAACCGACCACAGCGCGAAATGCAGCAGCACGACCCACTGGTCGGCCCGGGTAGCGCGTGGATTGCGCCGCAGGAACTGCAGGCTGTCGATCTTCAGCGTGAAGCCCTGCAGCCAGACCAGCACCCAGATGAGTACCGCCTGGTGCCGGCTGACCAGCCTGCCGAGGCCGCTCTTGGAAAGCGCGGACTGCTCGTACATGCTGAAGAATCCCGACTGCATGTCGGGATCGCGCGCCCGGTCGTTGCAATGCGGGTGGTGCAGGCGGTGAATGTGGCAGAAATACGAGTAGCACAGCGCAGTCAGCAGCGTGTTGAACACCTGCCCGATGAGCGCGGCCACGCGGCGGTCACGCGTGATCGCTCCGTGGCCCGCCTCGTGCGCGATGAAACCGGCATGCACGCTGACGAACGCAAGCACGAAAATCGCCAGCGCACGCACGGCGACACCCGGTCCGGTCAACAGCGCCGCGTATGCCGCCGCATAGCTCGCCAGGATGAACGCGCAGTAAGCAGCGGTGCGCGCGGCGGCCGGGCGGAAGCATCCCGCACCGGAGAGCTCCGCGATCAGCTGGCGGTGCAGGCGTTTCCCGGTCCGCAGTTTCATTTCGGTTTTCATGAGGTCAGCTCCCTGTTGTTACCTGGCAGATTCGAAAACGATTGCCACCGCGCCCAGCGCGAAATACGCGACCAGCGCAATGAGAACCGCCGCTTCGACGACGCCGTAGTGAGGGGCGCTTTGAAAGACTCCGCGTCGCATGGCCTTTAGGCTCACGAGCCGCAAGACGCCCCGAGTTCCTGCTGCCGCAGTGGTCCATCCCGATTTCGGTGTGCTACGCACCGCGTGCTGTAAGGACGTTCGCTTCATGGTCAGCTCCCTGTGATCCGTCAGTCGGCCGAAACCGGCCGGAACGCGGCTTGTGACAGCTGTCCTGCCAGCGCGGAGTACGCCGCCGTGAGCTCTTCATCGAACAGGCGCCCGTCATCCGCGACCCATTGCGGGACGCCGCGCCACTGGCCGCGGTGCTGCAGGTCGCGCACGAGCGGGCTGCCATGCCCGCTGAGGGGCACGACGCGCGTGCGCAGCTTCATTTCGAACACCGCCGACGCCGGCTCGCCCTTCATCGCTTCAAAGCCGACGCTCGCCACACCGAGCTCGAGCACCGAGTCGAATCCCTCGGCCTTGAGGCTGTGGTAGTCCGGCGTGTCGGCCGCGGATGCCGGACCGGCCTCCGGCAGGTAAGCAAACTGGTAGTGCGGCATGGCGGCGCCTTCTTGCAGCACCCGCTTCGCCATCGCGCTCTGCATTGCCTGCTCGCGCCGCGCGCGCTCGATGGGCTGATGGAGCGCCGCGACCTGCTCTGAAGGCAGGCCGTTCCACGCACCGGAAACCACCCCGGCGGTGCCGCCCACTACGGCGCCGGTGACCGCCCCAATCGGGGCGAGGAGCGGCGCCAGAGCAATCAGCGGCGGGACAACCGAAGCGACAACGACCGGGAGCAAGACGGCGCCAGCCAAGGCGCCTTTGGCCGCGGTCTTTATGCCGTTTTCGCCGGCCGCCGCGCCTCTCCCTCGCGCGTGGGTATTGAAAGCGGGCTCGGGAACGTAGCGGGCCGCGACGATGGCTACACGGCCCGGCGCGATCAGCTGCGGTGCAACGAACTCGGCACCGGGTCGCGTCGAGGCGCATCCGGCGAGCAGCGCGATGGCCAGCGCGAATGCGCCTAGCTCGGCGGGCTGACGGCGCTGAAGAGTGGCGGTGTTCATGGACCCTCCCTTGTTGTGGTGTCCGAGCCTCAATGAGCAGCGTCCGTGCCACTTTGATAAGTACTTGTTGCGATAAAGTATTTACGTGCAATGAGCCACAATCATTGGGGAGTGTCTAGCGTTTAATGATCGTGTGACATACATTTAATGCATGCCCCAGGCTCGACTTACGGCCGCAGATCGCGAGTTTTTCGCGGCGCTCGCCGACGTCGTTTTCGGCAATCCGTTCACGCCGCAGCGCGCGCAGCTGATCCTTCGGCTCGTTCCCGGAGCGTCGCTTGGCGATCTCGCACGCGACCGGGAAGCGCTCCCGCGGGTGGTGGCGCCGCGCTTGCAGAAGCTGGAGGGTCAGCTCCTCGGTGACGAAGAGCGGCGCCTAGTGGAGGCGGCGCTTTGGTACGTCTGCTACCACCGCGCCGTGCCGCAGATCGACGCGCTGATCGAGCGGCAGGCGCAGCAGGTCGGCGCTTCGCTCGCGGTACCGTTCGCCGACGACGTGATTGCCGAACTTCTGCACAGCGGCTTGCCGGAAGAGCGCGCGCTGCGCATCTTCGCGTTCTTCTTCCAGCTGCGCCGCGCCTTCTACTTCATCGAGCGCTCCCTGGCCGGCGAATGCGAATCGATGCGCGGGCTGCGCGAGGCGCTGTGGAACAACGTCTTCACGCACGACATGCGGGGATACGAAGTCGGCCTGTGGAACCGGATGGAGGATTTCTCCACCCTGCTGCTCGGCGAGACCGGGACCGGCAAGGGTTCCGCCGCGGCGGCGATCGGCCGCTCGGAGTTCATCCCGTACGTTCCCGGGCAACGCCGATTCGCCGCCAATTTCACCGACACCTTCATCGCGATCAACCTGTCGCAATTTCCCGAAACGCTGATCGAGTCGGAGCTCTTCGGCCACCGCAAAGGCGCATTCACCGGCGCGATCGATCATTACCAGGGCGTTTTCGAGCGCTGCAGCGCGCACGGCGCGCTGTTCCTCGATGAGATCGGCGAGGTATCGATGCCGGTGCAGATCAAGCTGCTGCAGGTGCTGCAGGAGCGCACCTTGACGCCGCTCGGCGGCCACGAGAAAAAGCGCTTCTCCGGCCGCGTGATCGCGGCGACCAACCGGCGGCTGGCCGACCTGCGCCGCGATGGGCGCTTCCGCGACGACTTTTTTTACCGGCTGTGCTCGGACGTGATCGAGGTGCCGACGCTGCGCCAGCGCATCGCCGAATCGCCGGGCGAGCTGCAGCAGCTGGTGCGGCTGGTGGTCGCGCGCATCATCGGCACGGAGTCCTCCGAGCTGGTAGCCACCGTGCTGGAAGCCCTCGAGACCCAACTGCCGCGCGGCTATCCCTGGCCGGGAAACGTACGCGAGCTGGAGCAGGCGGTGCGACGCATCCTGCTCACCGGCCGCTACGCGGCCGACATGGCCCAAGCGGCTCCGAACGACGAAGCGGCGCTGGTTGAAAAGCTGCACGCGGGGGAGCTGACCGCCGACGAGCTGCTCGGTCGATATTGCGCGCTGCTTTACCGGCGCCTCGGGACCTATACGGAGGTGGCCAAGCGGACAGGGCTTGATCCTCGAACTTCACGCAAGTACGTCCAAAGCGGAAGCTAACGGATCTAAATACCAGCCGATGTTGACGAGCGCGTTGTGCCGCGCCACAGCGGCGTCCCAACTATTGGGCTCGCTCGTGTTCGCTGCCGCATGCAGCGCGGGCACCTTCGAGACTACCGTCAATCAGGAAGTTTCGGCCGGAGGAATGATTCGCGTCGGGCGCCGCGACCCCGGCCTGGTCGGCGGAGGAAACGGCGGCACGGGCACTTCGATCAACTACGATGACGGCAACCTGAATTACGGCCGTGGCCTCACCTCGCTCGGCATTCAGGGCAGAACCCTCGTCGACGGCCGATCGAGCACCAGAGAGCTCAGGATCGAACCGGTTTACTTCTACGACTGCATCAATGCCGACGGCAAGACCGATTTTCGTCCGCTGAGCGAGGCAGCGCGCGACCGGGCGGGACGCAACCTGTACCTCAACGACGCCTATGTCGGATTCAATGGGATTCGCGTCGGTAACCAGATCTTGCGCTGGAGCGAAAGCCCGTCATTTGGCCACAGCATCGCGCCGGTCAATCCGGTGTCCTATTCGCGGCGTTATCAACCCGGCAACACGGCCAAGGACTTGTATGTCGCGCTTCCCATGCTCACCGCGAAGCTCGAAGCCGCGAGTAAGCGAACGCTGCAGGTTTTCTATCAGCTCGCCTTCAAGCCGACCGAGCTGGAGGCGGCCGGCACGTTTCTGAGCGGCAACGACTACTACTCGCCGGGAGCGCGCTTCCTCCAGCTGGGCCAGGGCTCGCCCCTGGTTCCTGACGCGGATGCCTCGTTCGTCACTCCGGCGACGCCGTTCGGGTCGAAAGTGCCGCGCGACGCCGACCGGCGGCCCAATCCCGCCGGTCAGTATGGCGCGAGGGTCGAGACGCCGGAGCTCGGGGCGGCCAAGCTCACGCTAGCCGGTTATGCCATGCGCGTGCACAGCCGCGAGCCGATCGTCAGCGTGCGAACCGGCACGCTCGGCGGGTTGCAGCGCATAACGGCGCCGGACTACACCTCGAGCGGCAGCTACTTCCTGGAATACGTGCCGAACGTAACGGTGGTCGGAGGCTCGGCGCGCCTGCTGCCCATGGCGTCGACTCGCCTGAACTTCGACTATTCGATGCGCTTCAGGCAGCCGCTGCAGATTGACGACGATGCTCTCATCACCGCGGGTCTTGCGCCCGCGGCCGCGGTGGGCGCATGCGCGCCAAATCCGGGGAGCCCGACCTGCGCAGCGACGCTGGCGGCGCTGAACCGAAACCCGCTGATCGCGTCGCGAGGCGGTATCACGGCGGCCAATGCGGCGAGCTTTTTCTCGACCGAGCTGAGCGGATACGAGCGCTTCAACGTATCGCAGTACGCGGCGTCGATGGTGCAGGGCTTACCGCCGATTCTCGGCGCGAGGCAGTGGTCGCTGGCTGCCGAGCTTGGCGGCGTCTATATCCACGGGTTCAAGGACGGATTGCTGGACGCCAGCGTCAGCATCCGCCCGGACGCCGCCGGCGGCAGAAGGCAGGGCCTCGCCACGCGCTCGGCATGGGGATACCGCCTCGCGACGCGATTCGACTATGCGAATCTGATGGGGATGCAAAGCGTTTCGCCTTCAGTGACGTGGATTCACGACGTGAAAGGCAATGCGCCGGTCACCCTGGGGACGTTGCTCGAAGACAGCAAATCGCTGATCCTGGCGACCGACTTCGCCATCGACAAATCCCTCGGCGGGCGCCTGTCCTATCGTTCCTACCTGGCGAAAGGAAGCAATGCCGACCGGTTCAGCGACCGCGACTTCGTCGCCTTCTCGCTGACCAAGAAGTTCTAGCCTGGACGCAAGATCCGGATAGTACGCAGCATCATCTGACGTTACATTAGCGCTCATGGAAAC
>VBCP01000057.1 GCA_005888925.1 Betaproteobacteria bacterium
AAGTGCTTTCTCCTTCAGGCGACGGCGACGGCGTCGAGCTGGACCTTGAACGCGTCCATGATGCGCACGCCCCAGACGGTGCGCGCCGGCGGGCCTTCGGGCACGTACTGGCGGTAGACGCGGTTGAGCGCGTCGTACTCGATGCGGTCGTAGATCATGGCGCGCACCTGCACCAGGCGCCCGAGCGAGGACCCGGCCTCCTCGAGCACCAGCTGGAGATTGCGGAAGGCGCGGTGCGCTTCGCTCGTCAACGTGCCATTCAGCCGTTCGCCACTCTCCGGGTCCACGGCGACGACGCCGGAGACGAATACGTAGTCGCCGGCGCGGATCGCGGCGCTCTGCACCCAGCCGTAACCCGCGACCATGTCGAGGCCCGCGCGCGGCGCGGGCACGACGATGCGGCTGAGCGGCCGGGCGTTCATGACAGGGTCGGCGCTCATTCTACGGGCCGCCACCGGCCAACATACGAAAGCCCCTAAGGTAAAGACGCCGTACAAAGCTGATGGCGGGTTTTGCAGCGGTTTGCCGTGGGGACGCCACTCCGACATTTCCAAGCTGCGCTGCTCGGATGCGCGCGTGCCACTTTATTTGCCTGGCGACCTGAAAGCCCATCGCACGGGCGGGTGACACAGAGCGCAGCGTCGATTGATTTCGACAGCCTGTCGCGGCGTGTCGACAAGTGCCGTAATCCAATCGGACCTGTCTGTGCACGGTGACATTCGCGCTGGTGCTCCGCGTATCTTTTACGCAAACGGAGGCACTAAATGCGTCGAATCCAATTGTTTGCGTACTCCTTGGTTCTGGGCCTCACCGCTTGCGGCGGCGGTGGCGGTAGTGATGGCGGTGCCAGCGGCGGTGCCAGCAGCAGCAGTGGCGGTGGCAGCACCCGCAGTCCGGTGCCCCCGCAAGTGGCCCTGACTTATTCCGGCGCGCAGACGGGCGCCACGGTCGACGCCACCAGCGCGAGCTCGATCGCGTCGAACGTTATCGGATCAAGCGGCGCCGCAACGGGTAGCAGCCTGTTGGCCGGTGTGTCCGCGCAACCCGAATCCGCACCGGCTTCGACGCCGCAGACGCCGCAGCCGACCGGGGCCACCGGCCTGGGACGCCGCCTGGCGCAAGCCATGCGCGGCGACGAGCTGGCGCGTGCGCGCAGCGGCAGTGCGCTCGCCGGCGCGACGTTCAGCCCGAACCCCATTGCCTGCGACAGCGGTTCGATCAATTTTTCCGGCACCGTCGCCGACAACACCGGCACGGGCACCGTCTCAGTCGACTACGTCGACTGTCGCACCGGCAGCGATACGATCAACGGCCCCGCTTCGCTGAATATCGCGAGCTACGACCAGGCGAACCACATCGTCACCGACGGAACCTTGACGTTTACCCGCGTCCGCTTCACCGGCCCGGCATTCAACTCCGATCTCAGCGGCACGCTGCGCACGCAGGTCTCCGGCAGCGCGGCGCCATGGTGCCATTCCTCTTCCTCTGATTGCGGCACCGAGACGCTCACCCAGAACATCACCGTCCAGGACAACAACACCATGCGCATGATGCAGACCAAGGATCTGCGCATCGTCAACGCCTTCGAGTCTGTAAGCGCGCCCACCTTCTTCACCCAGTCCATCACGGGGCAGGTGTGCGACAGCGTACAGGGATGCGTCGATGTCGCGACACAAATGGCGCCTCATACTGACCCGTGGGGGCCGCTCTATTTCGCCACACGGGCGCAGTCGTTCCCGGATTGGGGAATCATCACCCTGACCGGCACCACAGGCGCGGCGACCATAACGTCGCTCGGTGCCGTGGCGAAGATCCAAGTGGGCGCGAACAGCGCACGCCTGCTCTGGGCCGAATTCGGCACGGCGCTTGGCGCCGACCTGGCCGACAGCGACGGCGATGGCATGCACAACAGCTGGGAGACGGCGAACGGACTCGACCCGAACACCAACGACGCCAATGGAGACGCGGACAGCGACGGCTATAGCAACCTGACCGAGTACCTGGCGGGCAGCAGTCCAGCGACTAACGGTTCAGTACCGTCGCCCGTGCGGCACCTTTGGGTTACCAATGTCAGCGATCTTTCCTTCGACGCGACGAGCGGTCAGATCAACGTCTTCGTGAACTCGTCGACGAACGGCGTCCTGCTCAACCCGGTGACCGCCGAGCTGGGTGCGGACTTCACGGGAGGCACCGCACCGGGCGGCGGCAGCAATCGAACCGTAACCGAAGCAAGCGGTGTCACGTACACCCTGGCGCCGACGGCAAACCCGACGGTCTGGACCTTGACCTCGTCCACCGGCGCCACCCTCACCATCAACAACGTGGCCGGAACCGACGCCGGGAGCCTCATCCGCTATGGCGCGCACGGCCTCGCCTTCCGCACGTTGGGTGCGTCGAGCCCTGGCTATATCTACCTCGTGGAGTCGGCGCAGCTCGTTCCGTAGCGCAGGAATCGCCGGCGGCGACCAGATATATGGACGCCGCCATCATGTTTGTCGCCGCCGCGATCCTTCTGGCGATCGCCGGCTATGCGCAATACCGCATTCGTTTCCACACGGTCGCGTCGCGCACCGGAATGCTGCGCGGCATCCTGGCACTCATCGGCATCGCCTTCGGCTACGTGACGACGGCCGCCTCGGGCGCAAAAGGCCTGACCGCGCTATTTGCGTTCCTTGCTGGATTCGGCATCGTGCACGTTCCTGCAGCGATCATCCTGCTCTTCAAGAGCCTTCGGCGAGAAGGCAAGTCCTGAGGCCGAATCAGCGCGCGGCGTAGTCGATGCGATAGACCACGCCCGCCTTGTCGTCCGACACGAGCAGTGCGCCGTCCGGCGCAACGATCACGTCCACCGGCCGGCCCCACGATTCCTCGCCCTGCAGCCAGCCCTGCGCGAAGGGCTCGTAGCTGACCGCGCGAGCGCCGCTCAGCTTGACCACCGTCACGCGGTAACCGGACTTGGGGTTGCGATTCCACGAGCCGTGCTCGGCGATGAAAATCGCGCCGCGATACGCTTCGGGAAACTGGTTGCCCGTGTAGAAGCGCATGCCGAGCGAGGCGACGTGCGCGCCGAGCTTCTGTGCGGGCGGCGTGAACTCCTTGCAGTCCCGCCCGCGGCCGAATCGCGGATCGGGCAGGTCCCCGGCGTGGCAGTACGGGAAGCCGAAGTGCATGCCGGCGCGCGGCGCGTGGTCGAGCTCGTCGGCCGGCACGTCGTTGCCCATGTTGTCCGCGCCGTTGTCGGTGAACCACAGCTCTTTGGTGCGCGGATCCCAGTCGAAGCCGACGCTGTTGCGGATGCCCTTCGCGTAGACCTCGCGGCGGCCGGGCGCGGCGGGATCGAAGCGGCTGATGACACCGAAGCGCTCCTGCGGCTCGCAGACGTTGCACGGCGAGCCGGTCGCGATGTAGAGCATGCCGTCGGGCCCGAGGCGCAGGGGCTTGAAGCCGTGATGGCGCTCGCGCGGCAGATCGTCGATCACCACGACGGGCTTCGGCGGATTGCGGAGCTGCTCCTCGATCGCGTCGTAGCGCGTGATGCGCCCGATCTCCGCGACGTAGAGCGCGCCCTTGACGAGCGCGACGCCGTGCGGCGCCTGCAGCCCGCTCGCGACGACGAGCGGCGCGCCGCCGCCGGCCGGGACGGCGTAGACCTTGTCGCCCGTGCTGCCGACGAACAGCGTGCCGCGCTCGCCGAGCGCGAGCGAGCGCGCCTGCTTCACGTTCTCCGCATACACGCTGATGCGGAATCCGGGCGGCAGCCGGATGTCCTGCAATTGGGGCGCCGCGATGCACGCCGTGCAGGCGAGGGCGGCAACGAGGGCGAGGAGCTGCCTGGGCATGTGTGTTGCTCCGGGTAAAAGCATTAAGGAGGTGGCATACCTCGTGTTCGGCCACCGCAAGAAGGCCTAGTTCACTGCGCAGCCTCAACGCTCGACATGCACCTTGAGCCGCGCCAGCGCTGCATCCCACTGTTTCGAGACGCGCTCGAGATAGTCCTGCAAGGCGACGAGCGGCTCGGGCTCGAGCAGGAAGAGCATTTCGCGGCCGATCGGCTCGCGGCGCACGAGGCCTGCGGCTTCGAGCACGCGCAGGTGCTTGGTGATCGCCTGGCGCGTGACGCCCGCGCCCTCGGTCAACTGGGTGATCGATTGAGCGGCACCCTTCGCGAGCTTGGCGACGATGGCGAGCCGGGTCGCGTCGCCCAGGGCGGCGAAGCGCGGCGCGTGCTCAGCCCGCGTCGCCGACATGCCTCGCGACGTTCTTCATCTGGCGCGATAAGCAACCATAAAGTTGCATATCCGGCGCCTTTGCCGTTCAGCCCGGACAGGCGCTATCGGGCTGGAATGCTCCTTAGATAGGCGACGATCGCGCTCAGGTCCGCGTCGGTCATCGTCGCGTACCAGTCGAAGCCCATCGGCGGGCGCATCTTCGAGCCGTCCTTGCGCACGCCCTTGGTGATGGCGCGCTTGATCTCGTCGTCGGTCCATGCACCGATGCCGATCTCCTTGTGCGGCGTGATGTTGCGCGACACCGTGACGCCCCAGGGCCCTTCGAACTTCTCGCCGCCCGTGCCGAGCGCGTTCTTGAAGTCGCGGTGGCCCTTGTCCATCGGCGTGTGGCATTCCATGCAGTGGCCGATGGTGGCGAGGTAGAAGCCGCGCTTCACGGGATCTTTCAGCGCGCCTTCCGGCATCGGCTTCGCCGCGCCCGGCGGGATGTCGACCACCATGTTCTTCACCTTGTAGACCGGCGGCTCGACCTTGCGCGACACCGGCGGGATCGACTGTACATAAGCCACCACGGCGTCGAGATCGGCAGGAGTGAAAATTTTGTAGAACCCATACGGCATCTGCGGCGAGATCTGCTGGCCGTTCGGCCGCTTGCCATCGCGGATCGCCGCCTTCACCTCGCCGGCGCTCCAGCCGCCGATGCCGCTGTCCTTGTCCGGCGTGATGTTCGACGGCCGCACCCGGTACTCGGCGGTCTCCCACACTTGCGGTCCGCCCGCATGCCGGTTCGCGGTATCGAGCACGCCCTTCGGCCCGCGCGGCGTGTGGCAGTTGCCGCAGGTCAGGATTCCCTCGGTCAGGTATTTGCCGCGCTCGAGCGGCGTCTGCGCGTAGCCGTTCGTCGCGGCGATCGCCAGGGCGGCGAGCCAAAGCTTCGCGTGCATGATTCCCCCCTCCTTCTTGTTCGGCAGCGCGATTCTATTCCGGCTGGATGCCGATCTCGGCGATCAGCTTGCGAAACCGCGGGATGTCGCGCTTCACGAGCTCCAGCAATTCCTCGCCGCTGCCGCCCATGGGCTCGAGCCCGGCATTGCCCAAGCGCTCGGCAACATCGCGCGCGGCGAGCGCGCTCTTCATCTCCTGGTGCAGGCGTTGCACGATCGGACGCGGCGTGCCGGCGGGCAGCGCAAGCGCGAAGTAGGTCGACGCGAGCAGGTCCTCGTCGACGCCGGCCTCGCCGAGCGTCGGCACATCCGCGAGCAGCGGCGAGCGCTGCTTTGCGCCGATGGCGAGCGCGCGCAGGCGGCCATCGCGCACGAAGCCCAGCACCGCGGCGGGAGAGGCGATCGTCACCCCGGCGTCGCCCGCGACCACGCCCTGCACCGCGGG
>VBCP01000416.1 GCA_005888925.1 Betaproteobacteria bacterium
AAACGACCGGCGCACAGAATGCATCGCGCCGCGCGCGCCGTCAATGCGCTCGCGCGTTTTTTTTCTGACGCGTTGCTTTCATGCCATCGCGGCGTATAAATTTTTCGCGGTGTGCGAAAAAATCCATTCGCGTTCGCTTTCGGAAAGCGCTGCAAGCGCCTGACGCGCATCGGCAAGCAGCGCAGCCAGCTTTCCATCGGAGGCCGGAAAATTCGAGCCCCAGGCGATGCGCGATGCGCCGAAGGTCTTGACAACGCGCTCGAGAAAGCTTTGCGGCGCGTCGCGGACGTTGTGTGTCGTCAGCTTGAGCCACAGGTTTTCATATTTCGCCAGCGCAAAGAGGCTCCCCGCGTCGTCCGCCACCGGCCGCTCCATGTGATCGAGGATCACGCGCGCCCGGCGAAAGCGCTGGAGCAGCGTCTCCAGCTGGCCGAGCCCCGGCGAGCGCACCTGCACACATATGGGAAGGCCGGCTTCGACCGCGCATTGCCAGGCGGGAAACGAGCGCGGATCGTCGAGTCTCGCCTCCTGCGCGGTGGTATGCCCTGCTATGAACACCCTGAGCCCACCCAGGCCTTTGCCTCTCCACAATTGAATTTTGTCCGGTGCATCCGGGGCGAGCATATCGACCGAGAACACGCCGGCGAAGCGCCGCGGATGCGCCGCGACCGCGTCGGCGACATATGAATTGTCATGCCCGTAGCAGGTGGACGCCTGCACCAGCACCGATTTCTCGATGCCCGCCTCGTCCATGGCGGCCAGCATCTGCTCCGCGCTCACCGGGCGCTCGCGCGACCAGTCCGACTGCTTGCCGCCTAGCGGCGCCCGCGGATAGCGCTGCTCATCCTGAGCGATGACGTGCGGGTGGATATCTATCGTCACTCGACCTCATTACTCCAATTTGCCGACCGCCTTCACCACCTTCGCCATCGCCGCGTAGTCCTCGCGCACCAGCTTTTCAAACGCCTCGGGTGTCAGCGCCCGGGGCTCGACCCCCTGCGCGGCGAGCCGCTCGAGGATCACGGGATTGGCGAGCAGCTTCGCCACCTCGGCGTTGATGCGCTCGATCAGCGCGCGCGGCGTGCGCGCCGGCGCGAGCAGGCCGAACCAGGACTCGAACGCGTAGCCCGCCACCTCCTCCGCCACCGCGGGCACCTCGGGCAGGAACGCCGAGCGTTTGGGCGACGTCACGCCCAGCAATCTGATCCTTCGATCTCTGGCAAAGGGGATCGCGCCGACATTCGGCACGATCAGCACATGCGAGCGCCCCGCCAGCACGTCGTTGGTCGCGTCCTGCGTCGACTTGAACGGGATGTGCACCATCTCGATCCCGGCGAGCTTGGTGAAGTAGGCCATCGCGAGATGCCCCGAGCTGCCGTGGCCGGGCGAGGCATAGTTCAACGCTCCCGGCCGGGCCTTTGCATGGCTGACCAGCTCCGACAGCCTGCGCGCCGGCAGCTCCGAGCTCGCCATCAGCACGTAGCTCTGCATGCCGATGTTCGCCACCGCCGCAAAATCCTTGATGGGATCGTACGGCGGCCGCTCCGCCAGCAGCGCCGTCACGTTGTGGCTCGACGCGGCGAACACCAGCGTATTGCCGTCCGGCGCCGCCTTTGCCACGCTCGCCGTGCCGATCGCCCCGCCCGCGCCCGGCCGGTTCTCGACGATCACCGGCTGCCCGAGCGCCGCGCCGAGCTCGCTATAGAAGCTCCTCGCCAGCACCTCCCGCGCGCCGCCCGCTGCGAACGGCACGACGATATGAATCACCTTGCCGCCGAGCTGCGCCGGCGCGGGCGCCGCGAATGCGCCGCACGCGAGCGCCGCCAAGCTGGCGCTTGCCCGTCTCCGGTCCATGGCTGCCGCGATGCTACTTCCTCCGTCCGCTATGCGCCCTAGCGCACAGTGCCGGCCGTCGCCGCATGAGATGCTGCGTTATGGTGGCCCGCGCCATTCCAAAAACCGCCCCGAGACGCAGCAGGCTGCTCTACATCGAAGACCATGCCGAGAGCATGGCGCTGGTGGAGCAGCTCATCGCGGGCCGCAAGAACCTCGTGCTGCTGCGCGCCGCCGACGCGGTGCGGGGACTCAAGCTCGCGCGCAGCAAGCAGCCGGAAGTGATCCTGATCGACATCGACCTGCCGGGCATCGGCGCCCTCGAGTTCCTGAAGCGCCTGCGCGCGGAGCCCCGCACGCAAGCGATCCCGGTCCTCGCGCTCGGCGCCGACGCGGCGCCGGAGGCCATGGTCCAAGGCCTCGAGGCGGGATTTTTCCATTACCTCGCGAGGCCGATCCAGGCCGGGCCGTTCATGGAAGCCCTCGCCTACGCGCTAGAATTCGCGGCGCTCGAACGCGCCGAACAACTTTAAGGAGCACGATGATGGAAAAACCCAGCCCGTTCCAGAAACCCCTCGAGCAGGACAGGGGCATGAAGTTTGCTGCCATGACCCAGACGCAGAAGTGCGTCTTCGTGGCGAAAGTCGTGGTCTGCGTCACCACGTTTGGCTTCGCCTTCCCCAACGTCCAGAACGACTGACCGCAATGCCCAAAGGCCAGCAACGCAGCAACCGCGAGAAAAAGAAGCCCAAGAAACCGCCGCAGCCCGTCGCGCCGCCGCACGTGCCGGGACTGCCGCGCGAGCCCTGGAAGAAATGACGCAAGCTTAAATCGGGACGGACCCCGATTTCATTTGGCTGCCAGGAAGGTCCTCGCCTGCTGCAGCTCCGGGCGCGCATCGCCTTTCGCGCCGAGCTGGGCCAGCTTCGCGAAATACTCGCGCGCCTTGCCCGCGTCGCCCGCGCGCTGCGCGGCGAGGGCGGCGCCGTAGTAGCCGCGAAAGCGGTTCGGATCGCGCTTGGCCGAAGCCTCGAATTCCGTCAGCGCTTCTGCCGGTCGGCCGAGCGCTAGCAGCAGCTCGCCGAGCATCTCGCGCGCCGGAACCAGCCTGCCGGGGGATACCGGCGACTTCTCGCTCGTATCCTCGAGTTCCGCGGCGGCCCGCATGCGCGCGAGGGCTGCGTCGCGCTCGCCGCCGGCGAAGGCACCCCAGGCCGAGACGCCGAGGCGCTGGACCTCCACTTCGGTGCCCCAGTACTTGTCCTTCTGCGCGTCGAGCTGCTGCTTGATGCGCCCGAGCGCCTCGGCTTCGTGCGCCGCCCCGGCCGGATCACCGAGGCGCGCTGCGCCATAGCCCCGCGCGAAATGCGTCATGGCGACGATGTAAGGGAAGGCCATGGTGCGCGGATCCAGGGTCGAGGCGAGCTTCCAGTCCGCGCGCTCGAGCGCATATCGCGCCGGCACCGCTGCCAGCGCGTAGAAGCCCGCCCTCTGGTCGGGGTTCGGCAGCAGCGCCGTCATGCGCTCCATGGCCTCGCGCGCCTCGCGGTCGCGCGCGAGCTGCAGCGCCGCGTACACCTGGTAGTCGAGGGCATGCAGCATTTCCTGGCTGGCCTTGTTCTGGCGCGCGTTCTGCTCGGAGCGCTGGTTCGTCGCGAGCGAGTCCTCCCACGCGCCGACGCGGGTGAAGATGTGCGAGGGCATGTGCAGCGCGTGCGCCGCGTCCGGCGCGATGCCGGCATAGCGGCGCGCGGCCGGCAGCCCCTTCTCGGCGATCGGCGGATAGTCGTAGCTGTGGATGAGGTAGTGGGCGACGCCCGGATGCTCCGGCTGCTCGACGTAGATCGGCTCGAGGATGCGCGCCGCCTTCAGCTGCCGCGCGAAGGTCTTGTCCATCGGATCCGCGGCGATGTTCAGCGCGAGGGCGTAGAAGATCGACGCCTCCTTGTCGTCCGGGTATTTGGCGGCGAGCTTCTCCATCGCCGCCTCGTAGCGCGTGACGCGCTCGCGGAAGGAGGCGCGGTCGCGGCCGTAGAAGGCACCGATGGCGGCCAGGTAGTCGCGCTCGCGCTCGGTCTTCGCGCCGGCCGCGAGGCCCTTCTCGATCGCCTCCTGGCCCTGCAGCAGCACCGCCTCCGGCGCCGCACCGCCGAACGGGTTCAGCAAGCGGTTCACCGCGATGCCCCAGTAGGCGATGGTGCACGAAGCATCGCGCTTCAACACCTCGTTGAAAGTCTTCAGCCCCTCCGGGAACCAGGACGAATGCAGCAGCGCCACGCCGCGCTCGAAGAGCGGCTGCACCGACGCATCGCACGAGGTCGGGAAATGGACCTGGCCGAGCTTCTCCGGCGGCCGCCCGCCCTCCTTCTGCTCGTCATGCGACAGCGCGGGCAGCGGAGCGGCGAGCAGCGCGGCGACCAGCGTCGCGAATGGGAATCGGAGAGTCATGGCGGGAGCACCTTGGAATCGGAGCGGCCATCGTATCACCCGAATTTCCTATACTCGCGGCGCTGAGTCCCGCCCTCGCCCCGTTTCGCGTCGCGAGCTTCCGCTTCCAGTGGCCGGCGGATCTCGCGACGTCGCTCGCCTTCGAGATGGAAGCGCTGATACTCGGCTGGTACGTGCTTACCGCGACCGGCTCGGTCCAGTACCTGGTGGCGTTCGCGGCGCTCGCATGGGTCGGCTCGCTCTTCTCGCCGTTCTTCGGCATCCTCGGCGACCGCATCGGCCTGCGCACGCTGCTTTGCGCCACGCGCGGCACTTACGCGCTGCTCGCGGTGGTGCTGACGATGCTCACGCTGAGCGACACGCTCGAGCCGTGGCACGCGTTCGCTATCTATGCGGCTGCGGGTTTGCTGCGGCCGTCCGACCAGGCGATGCGCGCCGTGCTCGTCGGCCAGACCATGCGTCCGGAAACCTTGATGGCGGCGCTCGGCATCTCGCGCACCACCTCCGACACGGCGCGGATCGCCGGCGCGCTCCTGGGCGCGGGCGGCGTGGCGCTGATCGGCATGGGCTCCGCTTACGTGCTGGTCACACTCCTGTACGTGACCGCATTCCTGCTTTCGCTCGGCGTCGCGCGCTCACCGCTGCACGCCGCGCACGCCAACGCCGGTGCCGCGCTCGCCCGCCTCAAGGAAGGGCTGCGCTACGTGTGGGCGAAGCCCGATCTCCTCGGCGCGTTCAGCATCGCCTTCCTCGTCAACCTGCTCGCCTTTCCGATCTTCCTCGGCCTGCTGCCCTATGTGGCGAGAGACGTCTATCAGATCGGCCAGTCGGGCCTCGGCTACCTCGCCGCCGCATTCGCGTGCGGCGCGCTCGCCGGTTCGCTCACCGTTAGCGCGAGCCACGTGCCGCTGCGCGCCGGCCGCGTCATGCTGTGGAACACCGCGGCCTGGTTCCTGGCGATCCTGCTCTTCGGCCAGACGCGCTCGCTGCCGTTCGCGCTCGTGCTGCTCTTCACCTCGGGATTCGTGCAGAGCTTCTGCATGCTGCCGCTGGCCGCGGTGATGCTGCGCACCTCGGGCGACGACATGCGCGGCCGCGTGATGGGGATGCGCATGCTCGCGATCTGGGGACTGCCGCTCGGCCTGGTCGCCGCCGGACCGATCATCGCCGGCCTCGGCTATTCCGCCTTCACGGCCCTATACGGCGGCGTTGGCGTCGCGGCGACGATCGCCATCGGTTATCGGTGGCGACGCGCGCTCTGGTATCCCTCAGCCGCGGCCAACGTGCATCCTTAGATTCCGACTCCTTTGGGCACGCATATTGCAGCTTTCCGGACAGGTCATACACAAAGGAGACCTAGGCATGAGCTTTCCCAAGATCGTTGCAGCAACTATGACGGCGGCCGCGCTCGCGCTTGGCGGCTGTGCGTCGAACCGCGACACGTCCCAGCCCGCCCAGCCCGCGCCGAGCCGCTCGGTTGGCGAGTTCAGCAGTGACGCGGCGCTTACCGCGAAAGTGAAGACGGCGATCGCCTCGGCTACCGGCCTGGGCAACGCGACCAACATCAACGTCAACTCGTATCGCGGCGTGGTGCAGCTGAACGGCTTCGTCGAATCACAGGACAAGAT
>VBCP01000064.1 GCA_005888925.1 Betaproteobacteria bacterium
GGAACGCGTCGGCCGAGGCGCCGTAGCCGATCACCTCGCAATAGATGCGCGCGCCGCGGCGCTTCGCGTGCTCGTACTCCTCGAGCGCGACCGCGCCCGCGCCCTCGCCGAGCACGAAGCCGTCGCGCTCATTGTCCCACGGCCGGCTCGCGCTCGCCGGGTCGTCGTTGCGCGTCGAGAGCGCGCGCGCCGAGGCGAAGCCGCCGATCGCGAGCTCGGTGACGACCGCCTCGGCGCCGCCCGCGATCATCACGTCGGCTTCGCCGTAGCGGATCGACTTCGCCGCCTCGCCGATGCAGTGCGTCGAGGTGGTGCAGGCGGTGACGATCGCGAGGTTCGGGCCCTTGGCGCCGATCTCGATCGACAGCAGCCCCGCGATCATGTTGATGATGGTGCCGGGAATGAAGAACGGCGAGATGCGCCGCGGCCCGTTCTTGCGCAGCTCGTCGTGCATCGACTCGATCATCGGCAGGCCGCCGATGCCCGAGCCGAAGTTGATGCCCACCTGCTCGGCATTCTCGGGCGTGATTTTCAGGCCGCAGTCGCGCCAGGCCTGCAGCCCCGCCGCCATGCCGTAATGGATGAAGAGGTCCATGCGCCGCGCTTCCTTGGGCGACATGTAGGGCGCGACATCGAAATTCTTCACCTCGCCCGCGATCTGGCTGGCGAGGCGCGCGGGATCGAAGCGCGTGATGCGCGTGATTCCGGAGGTGCCGGCGAGCGCCTTGTCCCAGGCCTCCTGGACGCTGTTACCGAGGGGACAGACGACGCCGAGGCCGGTGACGACGACTCTGCGGCGGTTCACTTATAGGGAAAAGGAGATCAGGCCTTGGCGTGCGCCTTGATGAAGTCGATGGCCTGCTGCACGGTGGTGATCTTCTCGGCTTCCTCGTCGGGGATCTCGGTCTCGAACTCCTCCTCGAGCGCCATCACGAGCTCGACGGTGTCGAGCGAATCGGCGCCGAGATCGTCGACGAACGAGGACTCGTTCTTGATCTCGGCCTCGTTCACGCCGAGCTGCTCGGCGATAATTTTCTTGACCGCTTGCTCGATGTTCTCCATCGCTGCTCCTTCCCGAAAGGGGCGGTATTTTACGACATATACATGCCGCCGTTGACGTGCAGGACGGCACCGGTGACATAGCCTGCGCCCGGCGATGCGAGGTAGGCCACCGCGGCGGCGACGTCGGCGGCGGCGCCCAGGCGCCCGAGCGGAATCTGCGCGAGCAGCGCGCGCTTCTGCTCGTCGTTCAGTGCCCGCGTCATGTCCGTGTCGATGAATCCCGGCGCGACGCAGTTCACCGTGATGTTGCGGCTGCCCAGCTCGCGGGCGAGCGATTTCGTCATGCCGACCACGCCGGCCTTTGCCGCGGCGTAGTTCGCCTGTCCGGCGTTGCCCGACTCGCCCACCACCGAGGTGATGTTGATGATGCGGCCCCAGCGCGCCTTCATCATGCCGCGCATCACCGCGCGCGACAGGCGAAACACCGCGCGCAGGTTGGTCTCCATCACCTCGTCCCAGTCCGCGTCCTTCATGCGCAGCGCCAGATTGTCTTTGGTGATCCCCGCGTTATTCACGAGGATCGCGATGTCGCCCACCTGCTTCTGCACCTCGTCGACGAACGCGTCCATCTGCGCGCTGTCGCGCACGTTCAGCACTTTTCCGATGCCCGGCACCTTGGCCGCGCCTTCCGCGCTGGTCGACGTGCCCACCACTTTCGCGCCCTGCTTCGCCAGCGCTTCGGCGATCGCGTGCCCGATGCCGCGCGAGGCGCCGGTCACCACCGCCACTTTGCCTTCGAGCACGTTCACGCTCCTTTCATCGCCTGCAGCGCGGCCTCGAGCGAGGCTCGATCGTGCAGCGTCAGCGATTGCACCTGCGGCGCGATGCGCCGGGTCATGCCGGCAAGCACGCGGCCGGGCCCGCATTCGAGGACATGCGTCGCGCCCTCTCGCACGAAACTCTGGATCGTCTCGACCCAGCGCACCGGCGATGCCGCCTGGCGCACCAGCGCATCCTTGATGCGCGCAGGATCGCGCTCGATTTTCACGTCGACGTTGTTCAGCACCGCGAATTGCGGCGCCGCCATCGCGACGCTCTGGATGTGGCGCTTGAGGCGATCGGCCGCCGGCTGCATCAGCGTCGAATGAAACGGCGCGCTCACCGGCAGCGGCATCGCGCGCTTCGCGCCGCGCGCCTTGCATTTCTCGATGGCGCGCTCCACCGCGGCCTTCTCGCCGGCGATCACCACCTGCCCGGGCGCGTTGAAGTTCACCGCCTGGACGACGCCGCCCGCTTCCGCGCACGCGGCCACCACGTGCTCGTCGTCGAGATTCAGCACGGCGGCCATCGCCCCCTGCCCCTGCGGCACCGCTTCCTGCATCGCCTGCGCGCGAAAGTGCACCAGCGGCAGGCAATCGGCAAACGTAAGGGCGCCCGCGGCGGTGAGCGCGGTGTATTCGCCCAGGCTATGCCCCGCGGCGAGCTCGGGCGCCGGCCCGCCGAGCGCGCGCCATGCCCGGTACGCCGCATAGCCGGCGGTGACCATCGCGGGCTGCGTATTGATCGTCTGGTTCAGCGCCTGCGCCGGTCCATCGTCCAGCAAGCGCACGAAATCCGCGCCGAGCGCCTCGGCCGCCTGCGCGCGCACCGCCTGGATTTCAGGCAGGCCGGCGTAGCCCTTCAGCATGCCGACGGCCTGCGAGCCCTGCCCGGGGAAGACCATCGCGAGCTTCATAGCGTGACGAGTGAAGAGCCCCAGGTGAAGCCGCCGCCGACCCCTTGCAGCAGCACGCGATGGCCGGCGCGGATCTTTCCCGAGCGGACGAACTCGTCGAGCGCCAGGGGAACGGAGGCGGCGGAGGTGTTGCCATGGTGGTCGACCGTGACCACGAGCTTCTCGCGCGGCAAGCCGAGCTTGCGCGCCGTCGCCTCGAGGATGCGCACGTTCGCCTGGTGCGGGATCAGCCAGTCGAGGTCCTCGAGCGCCATCTTCGCCGCAGCCAGCGTCTCGCGCGCCGATTCCTCGAGCACGCGCACCGCGAACTTGAACACCGCCTGTCCGTCCATCCTGAGGAACGGCGTGCCGACGATGGCGCCGCCGCAGACGTTGCCCGGCACCGAGAGGATATCGGCGTAGCTGCCGTCGGCGCGCAGGATGCTGGCGTGCACGCCCGGTTTTGAGTCGGCGGAGAGGACCACGGCGCCGGCACCATCGCCGAACAGCACGCAGGTGCCGCGGTCGTTCCAGTCGAGGATGCGCGAGAAGACTTCGGCGCCGACGACCAGTGCTTTCTTATGACCACCAGCTTTGATGAAGCTGTCCGCGGTCGCGAGGCCGTAGACGAAGCCGCTGCACACCGCCTGCACGTCGAACGCGGCGCAGCCCTTCACACCGAGCTTGGCTTGCAGAAGGCACGCGGTGCTCGGAAACACGTAATCGGGCGTCGAGGTCGCCACGATGATCAGATCGACATCGGCCGGCTTCGTGCCGGCGGCCTCCAGGGCCTTGACCGAGGCATGCAAAGCGAGGTCGCTCGAGCCCTGCGAGCTTTCGGCGATGTGCCGCTGCACGATGCCGGTGCGGCTGCGGATCCACGCATCGCTCGTGTCGAGCCGCGCCGCGAATTCCTGGTTGGTCATGACGCGCGCGGGCAGGTAGCTGCCGGTGCCGGTGATGCGCGAATAAATCATGCCGCCGGCACCGCGATCCGGCCCATCTGCTGGGCGATGCGCTGGGGCACGTCGTTGCGCACCTCATCGAAGGCGCGCTCGAGCGCGAAGCCGAACGCGCGCGCGTCGGCCGAGCCATGGCTCTTGATGACGATGCCGCGCAGGCCGAGCAGGCTCGCGCCGTTGTATTTGGCAGGGTCCATCCGCGCGCGCAGGGCGTTGAGCACAGGCGCCGCCATGATCGCAGCGAACATGTTCCAGGGGTTGGCCTTGAATTCCTGGCGCAGGAACCCCACGATCATCGTCGCGACGCCTTCGGATGCCTTGAGCAGCGCATTGCCGACGAAGCCGTCGCACACCACCACGTCGGTGGTTCCCTTGTAGATGTCGTCGCCTTCGACATTGCCGTGGAAGTTGAGCCCGCTCGTGCGCAGCAGCTCCGCGGCGCGCTTCACCGTCTCGTTGCCCTTGATGTCCTCGACCCCGATGTTGAGCAGCCCCACCGTGGGCCGCTCCTTGTGCTCCACCGCGGCGACCAGCATCGCGCCCATCACGCCGAACTGCATCAGCTGCTCGGCGGTGCAGTCGACGTTGGCGCCCAGGTCGAGCACGTAGGTGTAGCCGCCTTTCATGTTCGGCAGCACGGTGGCGATCGCCGGGCGATCGATGCCATGGATGGTCTTCAGCACGAACCGGGAAATCGCCATCAGCGCGCCGGTGTTGCCGGCGCTGACGCAGGCGTGCGCCACGCCGCTTTTCACGAAATTCACGGCGACGCGCATCGAGGAGTCTTTCTTGTAGCGCATCGCCTGCGCCGGCGGCTCGTCCATCGCCACGACCTGGCTCGCCGGCTGCACGCGCAGCCGCGCCCCTGCCGCCGCGCCGCGCGCCGCGAGCTCGGCTTCGAGGGCTTCGCGCACACCGACCAGCACGATCTCGACGTCGGAGACGCGGGCCTGGAACTGGAGCGCGGCCGGCACCGTCACATGAGGGCCGTGGTCGCCCCCCATGCAATCGACCGCGAGGGTGACCAGCGGGTTACTCGCCCTTGGTGCGGACGACTTTCTTGCCGCGGTAGAAGCCCGTCGGGCTGACGTGATGGCGCAAGTGGTTCTCGCCGGTGGTCGGCTCGATCGCCACCGCGGGCGGGCTCAGGTGGTCATGCGCGCGGTGCATGCCGCGCCGCGAAGGCGATTTCTTGTTCTGCTGGACTGCCATGGTAAAGCTCCTCTGTAGTCAATGCTTGCGCTGCATCATGCCGCGCAGGCCGGCAAACGGCGAACTCCTCGCCCGGTCGCTTCCCGAGTCGCTCCCTTCGGGATGCGCCTCGCATTCCTCGTGCCGCGGTGCGTACGGCAGCGACAGGATCAGCTCGTCCTCGACCAGCTCGCGCAGCGCCATTTCCTTGCCGGCGAGCACGCGGTCGGGCGCATCCACTGCCGCCGGCTCCGCGTCGATCTCGGCCTGCGACGCCGCGAGCACCAGCAGCTGCTCGGCCTGCACCTCGTGCAGCAGCACGCCGAGGCAGCGCTGGCAGCGCAGCTGCAAAGTCCCGCGCACGCTGAGCTGCAGGCTCGGGCGGCCGCGTCCATCACGCACGCCTCGCAGCGCGTACGTCACGTCGCCCGCGTCGGATACGAGCACGTCCTGAAGGCGGGGAAAGCTCGATAGCGGCAGCTTTCCTTCCTGCGTCGCGCCGGCCGAAGCGAATTCAAAGCCGTCGATGACCGGCTGGTGCGACATGAAGGCGCGGATGATATCATCGTTGGAAATCCTTCGTCAAAACAAAGCCATATCCAAGATGCGGGCTCAGCCCCGGCGGCTCGTGCTCGCTTCGACCTCAAGCTACCGGAAGGAGCTTCTCGGGCGCCTGGGCGTTGCCTTCGAAGTGGCAGCGCCGCACGCCGACGAGCGTGCATTGAGCGGGGAAGCGCCTGCCGACACGGCTCTGCGGCTCGCCGCGCTGAAAGCGCAGTCGGTGCGCGCGGCGCACCGCGACGCGCTCATCATCGGCTCGGATCAGGTGGCGACGAGCGCGGGGCGCATCCTCGGCAAACCGGGCGACCACGCTACGGCGGCGCGCCAGCTGCGCTCGCTCAGCGGCAAGAGCGCGCAGTTCCATACCGCGCTCGCGCTGCTCGACGCCGCCAACGGCAGCGTGCAGACGCGCGTCGTGCCCTGCCGGGTGCACTTTCGGACGCTCGACGACGCTCGCATTGAACGCTATCTCGTGCGGGAAAAGCCCTTTGACTGCGCCGGCAGCGCGAAGGCCGAAGGCCTGGGCATCGCGCTCATCGCGCGCATCGAGACCGACGATCCGACCTCGCTCATCGGCCTGCCGCTGATCGCGCTCACCGAAATGCTCGAGCGCGCCGGATTCCCCGTCGTTTGATCCTTTATGCCATTCCGACGCCGCTCGGCGGCGCGCCGCAGGACGCGCTGCCCGCGCCGGCGCTCGCCACGATCCGCGGCCTGCGCGACTTCGTGGTGGAGAACGCCAAAGCGGCGCGCGCCTTCCTGTCGGCCGCCGGCTGCAAGCCGCGCGAGCTTTCGATCATCGAGCTGGGCGCGCACCCCGATGTTCCCGCTCTGCTCCAGCCCCTCAGAGACGGCCGCTCCCTCGGTCTGCTGTCGGACGCCGGCTGCCCGGCCATCGCCGATCCCGGTGCCGTGCTGGTCGAGGCTGCGCAGCGCGAAGGCTTCCGCATCGTGCCGCTCGTCGGCCCTTCGTCCATCACGCTCGCGCTGATGGCCTGCGGGCTCGAAGGCCAGCGCTTCGCCTTCTGCGGCTACCTGCCGCGCGATGGCGCGGAGCGCGCGAAGCGCATCCGCGAGCTGGAAGCAAGGTCGCGGCGCGAGCGCGAGACCGAGATCTTCATCGAGACGCCCTACAGGAATGACGCGCTGCTCGCCGCGCTGCTCGAGGCCTGCGCGGCGAGCACACGCCTATGCGTCGCCGCCGACCTGACCCTCGGCACGCAGTCCATCCGCACCCAAAGCATCGCCGAATGGCGCCGGGCGCGCAGCGCCATCGGCAAGCGCCCGGCGGTGTTCCTGCTGCTAGCTCAATAGCGCGGCACCCAGGCGGCGCGCAGCGCGAACTCGGCGAGCGAACTCGCGACCGAGGCGCCGAAGCGCTTGGCCACCTTCTCGGCGAAGCCCTCCTTCTGCGTGTAGTCGACGATGTCCTCGGCCTTGATGACCTCGCGCGCCACCGAGTCGAGGCTGCCGAAGCCGTCGGCGAGGCCGAGCTCGACGCTCTTCTGGCCGGTCCAGAAGAGGCCGCTGAACATGTCGGGCGTCTCCTTCAGCCGCTTGCCGCGGCCTTCGCGCACCACGCCGATGAATTGGTCGTGGATGTCCTTCATCAGGCCCTTGATGTACTCCTTGTCTTTTTCCTCGAGCGGCGAGAACGGATCGAGCATGCCCTTGTTCTCTCCCGCGGTGATCAGGCGGCGCTCGACGCCGAGCTTGTCCATCAGGCCGGTGAAGCCGAAGCCGTTCATCAGCACGCCGATCGAGCCGACGATGCTCGCTTTGCCGACATAGATGCGGTCGGCGCCGGCGGCGACGAAATAGCCGCCCGAGGCGCAGATGTCCTCGACGACCGCGTAGAGCGGGATGTCGGGATATTTCTTGCGGAGCCCCCGCATCTCGTCGTAGATGGTCTGCGCCTGCACGGGGCTGCCGCCTGGCGAATTGATGCGCATGACGACACCTTGCGTATTCTTGTCCCCTCTCGGCGCTCGCGTCGGTACCCGGCGCGATCAGCCCGTTCAGCTCGACCATCGCGGTGTGCTTCTTGCCGCCGGTCAGATCGGCGCGGCTGCTCCAGTCGACCATCACGACGAGCAGGAACGTGACGTAGGCGAAAGTGAGGAACTTGAAAAAAATCCCCCAGCGGCGCCGTCGTCGCTGCTCGAGGAGCGCGTCTGCGGCGAGCTTCGTGATCAGCTCGCGTTCCCAAGGAGCATTGCTGTCAGTCATCTTCGAACCCCGTGAAATAAACCATGCCATCGCGTTCCTCCACCAGGAGCTTCACCAGCGGCGTGCCGTTGCACGGCCCGCCGACGCAGCGTCCGCTCGCCGCGTCGTAGGTGGCGCCGTGGGTCGAGCAAAGGAGATCGCGTCCGTCCGAATCGAAAAATACTCCTTCCTGCCAATCGAGTTCCATCGCGACGTGCGCGCAGCGGTTGAGATACGCCTGCACCCGGCCCCGGTACCGGATGGCGAAGGCCGGCGCCGGCTCGCCGAAGTACTCGACCTCGAAGCGCACGCCGCTTCCCGAATCGGCCAGCGCCCGCGATGGGCAGATCAGCCGTGCTGCATCAGCCATCGGTCGAGCTCCGGGACGCTGGCGACGCAGGCGCGCGGCTGACAGGAACGCAAGCCTTCTTCGGCATGGGCGCCGTAGGTTACCGCCAATGCGTCAACGCCCGCTGCGCGAGCCATATCGAGGTCGTGCGAAGTATCGCCGATCATGAGCGCGCCCTCGGCCTGGACCTCGAGCTCGTCGATCAGCTCGAGGAGCATCGCCGGATGCGGCTTGGGATGGGTTTCGTCGGCGCAGCGCGAGGCGCGGAAAAGGGGTTTCAGGCCGGTCGCCTCGAGCGAGCGGTCCAGGCCACGCCGGCTCTTGCCCGTGGCGATGCCGAGCACGCGCTGCCTGGAAAGCGCGGCGAGCAACTCGCGCATCCCGGCGAAGAGATCCATCGAGTGCTCGCTCGCGCGAAAGTGATCCCGGTAGCGCTCCACGAACTCGGGCGTGCGCTCCGGCGTAAGGTCGGGCACCGCATGCCGCAGCGCGTCGTGCAAGCCAAGCCCGATTACGTGGCTCGCCTGCTCCATCGTCGGCACCGCGAGCCCAATGTCTGCCGCCGCGAGGCGGATGCACTGCGCGATCGTGCGCGCCGAGTCGATGATCGTCCCGTCCCAGTCGAAGACCAGCAGCCGGTACTTCACAGCTGCCCGGCAAACGCCGCCATATCGGCGGGCAGCGCAGCTTCGAGCCGCAGGCGCTCGCCGGTCGCCGGATGGGCGAAAGCGAGGCGGGCGGCGTGCAGAAAGAGCCGCTTCACGCCGCGCTTGGCGAGGACCCGGTTCAACTCGAAATCGCCGTACTTGTCGTCGCCGAGCACCGGATGCCCGGCGTGCGCGAGATGCACGCGGATCTGGTGCGTGCGGCCGGTGAGCAGGCGCACTTCGAGCAGGCTGAAGTCGCGCGCCTTTTTCTTCACCTTCACTTTGGTCAGCGCGCTCATTCCGCCCTCGCGCACGCTCACCCGGCGCTCGCCGGCACCGGTCACATACTTATGGAGCGGCTCGCTCACCTCGAATGCGTCCGTGGCCGGCACGCCCTTCACTATGGTCGTGTAGACCTTCTCCACCTCGCCCTCGCGCAACTGGCGATGCAGCTCGACCAGGGCGCTGCGCTTTTTGCAGACCATGAGCAGGCCCGAGGTGTCGCGGTCAAGGCGATGGGCGAGCTCGAGCACCTTGGCCTGGGGACGCGAAGCGCGCAGCGACTCGATCACGCCGAAGCTCACGCCGCTGCCGCCGTGCACCGCCACGCCGGCGGGCTTGTCCACTACCAATAAGGAGGCATCCTCGTACACCACCGGAAACTCGGCCGGCTTTGCAGTTTTTACTGCGGTGGAAACGCGTACCGGCGGCAGGCGGACGCGGTCGCCCATTTGCAGCCGGTAGTCAGGGCCGACGCGGCCGCTGTTGACCCGGACCTGGCCGCTGCGCAGCACCCGGTAGACGTGGCTTTTCGGCACGCCTTTCAGACGCCGCAGCAGGAAATTGTCGATGCGCTGCGCGGCGCTTTCCTCCCCGACTTCGACCCAAGTCGCCTTAGGCGCTGCGGCCTTGTTTAAGTCATTCATTTTCCGTATGATCTCTGGGTCGCTTTGAGTTGCGAGGCACAGGACGAGCCGGCAGTGCCGGACCCTGCAACCCGCCTCCTGTCCGGCCGCAGCCGGGCCTGAAGCGCTGGTTAATTTCGCTCACCGGAAGTAGCGATACTACTAGCAGCGCGCACAGGGTTAGTTTCCAACGGATCTCATCGCCCCAAGCGGGGCGTCATTCCATCGAGGAGAGCCCAGACCGCAAGTCTCCTGCGCGCGCAGGAGAACAACAAGTGAAGCGCATGTTATTCAACGCGACCCAGCAAGAAGAGCTGCGCGTCGCGATCGTCGACGGACAAAAGCTCGTCGACCTCGATATCGAGTCAGCATCAAGGGAGCAACGCAAAAGCAACATCTATAAAGGCGTCATCACCCGCATCGAGCCCAGCCTCGAGGCCGCGTTCGTCGACTATGGCGAGGAGCGGCACGGGTTTCTGCCTTTCAAGGAAGTCTCCAAAAGCTACTTCAAGGCCGACGTCGACGTCGGCCGCGCGCGCATCCAGGACGCACTGCGCGAAGGCCAGGAGCTGATCGTCCAGGTCGAGAAGGACGAGCGCGGCACCAAGGGCGCCGCCCTCACCACCTTCATCAGCCTCGCCGGCCGCTACCTCGTGCTGATGCCGAACAACCCGCGCGGCGGCGGGGTCTCGCGCCGCGTCGAGGGCGAAGACCGCAACGAGCTGCGCGACACGCTCGACCAGCTCCAGCTACCCGAGGGCATGAGCGTCATCGCGCGCACCGCGGCGATCGGGCGCAGCCCCGAGGAGCTCACCTGGGACCTCAACTACCTGATGCAGCTCTGGCGCGCGGTCGAGAGCGCCTCGGCGGACACCTCCAAGAAGCCGTTCCTCATCTACCTCGAGTCGAGCCTGGTGATCCGGGCGATCCGCGACTACTTCCAGCCCGACATCGGCGAGATCCTGATCGACACCGAGGAGATCTTCGAGCAGGCCAAGGCATTCATGCAGACCGTGATGCCGGGCAACGTCGGCAAGGTGAAGCTCTACCGCGACGACGTGCCGCTCTTCTCGCGCTTCCAGATCGAGCACCAGATCGAGAGCGCCTACTCGCGCCAGGTCGCCCTGCCCTCCGGCGGCGCGATCGTCATCGACCATACCGAGGCGCTGGTCGCCATCGACGTCAACTCGGCGCGCGCCACCAAGGGCGGCGACATCGAGGAGACGGCGCTGCGCACCAACCTCGAGGCCGCCGACGAAGTGGCGCGCCAGCTGCGCCTGCGCGACCTCGGTGGCCTGATCGTCATCGACTTCATCGACATGGAATCGCAGAAGAACCAGCGCGAGGTCGAGAACCGGCTGCGCGACGCCCTCAAGTTCGACCGCGCCCGGGTGCAGATCGGCAAGATCTCGCGCTTCGGCCTGATGGAGCTCTCGCGCCAGCGGCTGCAGCCCTCGCTCGAAGAGACCGCGCACATCAACTGCCCGCGCTGCAGCGGCACCGGCTTCATCCGCGGCACGGAATCGACCGCGCTTCACGTGCTGCGCATCATGCAAGAGGAGGCCATGAAGGAGAACACCGGCGCCGTGCACGCCCAGGTACCGGTGGATGTCGCGTCCTTCCTGCTCAATGAAAAACGCGCCGAGATCCAGAAGCTCGAGGGCCGGCTGAAAGTGAACATCGTGATGGTGCCCAACCCGCACCTCGAGACGCCGCACTACAAGGTGCAACGCCTGCGGCACGACGAGCTGAACGAGATGGAGCACGTGCCGTCGAGCTACGAGATGGTCGAGCGCCCGGAAGAGCCCAAGGCGCCCGGCGCCGAGACGGCCGAAGCCAAGGTCGAGCGCCAGCAACCCGTGGTGAAGACCATCACGCCGGCACAGCCCGCACCGATCGTCGACGAATCGCTGCCGCGTCCGCCGCGCACACCGCAGCCCGTGCCCGCGCCGCAGCAGGCGGCGAAGCAGGTCGTGCAGCCGGTCGCTGCGGTGGCCGAGGGTTTCCTCTCCCGCATATTCGGCCTCTTCAAGGCGCCCGCGCCCGCTGCCGCTCCGGCGCCGGCGCCCGCCCAACAGCAGCCGCAGCTGGCGCGCGACCTCGTCGGCCGCTTCCAGGTTGGTGCGCAGCGCCGTCTCCTCGATGTCACCGCCCTTGGTGGCGCGTGCCGAGTTGACGTCGATGGCGACCAGCGCCTCGGTATGGTCGATCAGCGCCAGGATCGACGGCCTGACCGCGGGCCGCGCCCCGATCGTGGTCCGCAGCCGCAGCGTCAGCCGCAGCAGGGGCAGCAGCCGCCGCGTCCGCAGCAACCGCAGCAACCGCAGCAGCCACCGACGTCAGGCGAAGCGCCGCAATTCCATCAGCTTGCGACCGAGGGGCACGCTCCGCGGCCCGAGCGCGAAGGCGAAGAGCAGCGCCGCGGACGGCGCAACCGCGGCGGCCGCGACCGCAATCGCGGCGACCGCCCGCGCGAGGAACGCCCGCGCGATGAGCACTCGCCGGCGGCCGCTGCCCTGGCCGAGCAGCAGCGCCGCATTCACGAGCTCGAGTCGCGCGCGGAACAGACGCCGCCCGAAGAGCCTCGGCAGCGGCACGAAGAGCCTCAGCAGCAGCAGCCGCGCTACGAGCCGCCGCCGCCACCGGCCGAACAGCCGCGCGTCGAGCAGCCGCGCATCGATCCGCAAGAGCTGCTGAAGGATGCGGGCCTGGTGATGATCGAGACCGACCGCGCCAAGGTAACGGTGCAGCCGCAAGTGGTCGAGGACGCCCAGCCCGCCGGGCGCCCGCGCCGCGATCGGCCGAAGCCGCCGCCGCAGGAAGACGAGCTGGTCCAGATCGAGACGACTAGGAAGTAGGCGCCTTCAGCTCGCGCAGGAGGTCGCGGCACGCGGCCTCCACCAGATCGAGCACCTGCTCGAAGCCTTCCGGCCCGCCGTAGTACGGGTCGGGCACGTCGCGCCCCGCGGCGAAGAGCCGCACCTTATGCCGCTCGTCAGGCGGCGCCATTCGTTGGAGCGCCTGCAAGTGCCCTCCGTCCATGGCGAGGATCAGGTCGAACTCCGCGAAATCGCTCGGCCGCACCTGCCTCGCGCGGAGCGTGCTCAGGTCGTAGCCGCGTCCTTTCGCGTGGTGCTGCGCGCGCTTGTCGGGCGGCGCACCGACGTGCCAGTCGCCGATGCCGGCCGATGCGATGCGCAGCTCGATGCCCGCCTCGGCCGCGAGATGCCGCAGCACCCCTTCGGCGGTCGGCGAGCGGCAGATGTTGCCGGTGCAGACGAACAGGACCGAGCGCTTCAGTACAGGTCCTTGGTCATGTGCATGCTCGAGTACCGGAATCCGCACTTCTCGTAGAGCGCGCGTGCGGCGGCGTTGTCACCGAACACGTGGAGCCCGACGGAAACCGCGCCCAGGATCTTCGCCTGCTGCTCGAGCATGCCGAGCGCCTCGCGGCCGAGGCCTTTGCCGCGCTGCGCCTTGTCTAGCCGGAACCTGAAATCGAACCACAGCATGCCGATCGCCTTGTCGTTTTCGGCGAGCGCGATGGTGTAGAGGTAATGCCCGGGCGTTGCCACGCCTTTGGGCAGCAGCTCGGCATACTCGGCCTTCGCTTTGGCGAGCGCCTTCTTCGGGTCGAAGTCGCCGGCGCGGACGTGGCCGCGGGCGTATTCGGGCACGGCGAGCCTGAGATAGCGCTTGAATTCGGTCGTCGTCATCGAGCGTAACGCGACCCGAGGGGCATCCATGGCTGCCCTAAGATACCGCCAAATGGCGGCCATAAAAATTCGCCGCGATGGCCCTCGAGACCGAGGGCAAGCTGCTGATGCCTCACGTCATCGGCGCCGGAGTGCGCGGACTGCTGCGCCGGCCCGATTCGGGCTTCTACACGGTGGCGGAGCTTGGCGGCGACGTGATCGCCGCACTGATGGTCACGAAGGAATGGAGCGACTGGCGAAACGGCGACTTCTGGTGGATCCAGAGCGTCTACGTGCGCCCCGAGCACCGCCGGCGCGGCGTCTACCAGCGGCTGTATCGTTTCCTCCAGGCGCTCGCGGCCAAGCAACGCGCCGTGTGCGGCTTCCGCCTGTACGTAGAGCGAACCAACCGGCGCGCGCAGTCGACGTATCGCGCCTCCGGCATGGAGCGCACGCACTACCTCGTCTTCGAGCAACTGAAGCCCGGCGTGCGCTTCTTCACTGCCGCTCGAAAGCCTCGCTAGCGGTAGAAGACGTGGCGGCCGATGCGCGCCACGCGTTCGCGCTCCTTCGACCAGTCCGGCCGCACGTAGGTGGCGTGGTAGTGCAACACGCCAGGCAGTGCCGGCGGCCGCCGCTGGTAGTAGACGTCTTCCGCGATCTGGGCCGCGCGTCGCCATTCGGCTCCGACGGGTGCGTCGACGTCGTCCTCGGTCCAGGAGAACGCGCTCTTCTGGTACACCACCTCGCAGACCGTCTTGGGGTAGCGCGGCGAGGCCTTGCGGTTCATGGTCACCTCGGCCACCGCGTACTGTCCAGCCAGCGATTCGCCGCGCGCCTCGTAGTACACGTTGCGTGCCAGGCAATCGACGCTGCGCGCGTGAAACTGCCGCACCGCGGCGTGCTGCGCGTCGCGATGGTTGAACACGGCCGCCGCCGCAGTTGCGAGCACGCCCACCACGAAGGCGAAGAACAGCGCGCACGCGAAAGCCGCTTTGTCGAGCCGGTACCAAAACAGGCGCAGGTTCCAGAGCATCGACACGACTTTGCCGGTCCCGGCGCGCCGCGCTGAAGGTCAAATTGCCTGGGGCTACGGTGCGGGGCGTAAGCGAGTGTTCGAGACGACGCCGGAAGGGGAAAACAGCACGATGAATTCGCTCCGGCCGAACGGCGGCTCGGGCCGATCGGACTGATACGCCCAGACCTCGTAGCCGCTATCGAAGCGCACGATCGCCGCTTTGCCGAACGCGGCCGCCACGTCGGCTTTCGAGCCGCCGATGACGATTGCGTCGCTCGCGGCCGCATTCATGTATTCGAATTCGACCCGCGTGTCGTCGGGCCAGCTCTTGTCCCCCAGCGGCAGGATGTACGCGCGGTCGAGAAGCGCCTCGCAATCGCAATGCGGCAGGTCCGCCTTTGGGGTGCGGCCGTGCGCCATGCCTGCGTAGAGCTGTCCGACCGAGAGGACTTCGCGACGCGCGCCTGCGCGCAAGGCGACGGCAAACAACGGGCGCTCAGCGAAGAAAAGGTACGGTGCGTAGCTGCGATTGCAGAAATCGGGCGCATCCATCACTAGGTCGAAGAACCGGCCGATGAGCGATGGATAGCGTGACACCAGTCCCGCTTGAATCCCGACATGGCACTCCAGCCGCAGGTCGCCAAGCCGCCGCGTATCAAGCGGCAATCCGGGCGTGCGGATCTCGGCGCGCCAGGTCATGCTTTGCGCTTTGCGCTCGGATCGCACGATGGCATCCTCGTCCAGCGCTGTCTGCAGGCGCGCCAGCGTGAACGTGTGATCGGCGGCCACGGCCACCGGCGCCTTGAACCGCTCGCCGACGATCTGCAGCGCGATGGCGTCCATATTGGTATCGCGCTTGCGGGGCAGAAGCTTGTAGCGCAGCGATGCGTTCGGCGCCATGGCATGCAGCTCGTCGAAGAGCTCCATGCCCTGCACCATCTTGCGGTAGGACTTGTCGACCGGATCGCGCAGCGCCTTGATCTCGACGGTCTCGTCGGCCCAGGCGGGTGCGCTCGCGAGCAAAAGCGCCAGCGCGATGCGGCGGCTACTCCGACGCGAGCGCGACACCAAAGACCTTCTTCTTCAGCTCCGCGAGCTGATCCCTCGCGCGCGCGGCTTCCTCGAACTCGAGGTTGCGCGCGTGCTGCAGCATCTTCTTCTCGAGCGCCTTGATCTCGCGCGCGAGCTGCTTCTCGCTCATCGCCTCGTAGCGCGCTTCTTCCTCGGCTGCCTCGCCTTCCGACGCGTCGTAGACGCCGTCGATCAGGTCCTTGATGCGCTTCATCACGCCCTGCGGCGTGATGCCGTGCTGCTGGTTGTACGTGACCTGCTTGGCCCGGCGCCGGTCAGTTTCCGCGATGGCGCGCTTGATCGAATTGGTGATCGTGTCGGCGTAGAGGATCGCGGTGCCGTTGATGTGGCGCGCGGCGCGGCCCATCGTCTGGATCAGCGAGCGCTCCGAGCGCAGGAAGCCTTCCTTGTCCGCGTCGAGGATCGCGACCAGCGACACCTCGGGCAGATCGAGGCCTTCGCGCAGCAGGTTGATGCCCACCAGCACGTCGAACTCGCCCAGGCGCAGGTCGCGGATGATCTCGACGCGCTCGACCGTCTCCACCTCGGAATGCAGGTAGCGCACCTTCACGCCGTGCTCCGAGAGATACTCCGTGAGCTCCTCGGCCATGCGCTTGGTCAGCGTGATGACAAGCACGCGCTCGAGCTGCTTCACCCGCAGGCTGATCTCCGACAGCAGATCGTCCACCTGGGTCGACGCCGGCCGCACGATGACCTGCGGATCCACCAATCCGGTAGGCCGCACCACCTGCTCGACGATCGCCTCGCCGGACTTCTCGCGCTCGTAGTCTGCCGGCGTCGCCGAGACGAACACCGTCTGGCGTACCACCTTTTCGAATTCATCAAACCTCAACGGGCGGTTGTCCAGCGCCGAGGGAAGGCGGAAGCCGTAGTCCACCAGGTTTTCCTTCCGCGAGCGGTCGCCCTTGTACATGCCGCCGAGCTGCGGGATCGTGACGTGGCTCTCGTCGACGATCATCAGCGCGTCGTGCGGCAGGTAGTCGATCAGCGTGGGCGGCGGCTCGCCCGGCTGCCGGCCGGACAGGTGGCGTGAGTAGTTTTCGATGCCTTTGCAGAATCCCAGCTCTGCCAGCATCTCCAGATCGAACCGGGTGCGCTGCTCGATCCTCTGCGCCTCGACCAGGCGTCCGGCGTCCTGGAAGAACTGGATGCGGCTGCGCAGCTCGGCCTTGATCGCGTCCACCGCGCGCAGGGTCGTCTCCCGTGGCGTGACGTAATGGCTCGACGGATAGACGGTGAAGCGGGCCATCGGATGCAGCACGCGCCCCGTCAGGGGATCGAACACCTCGAGCTTCTCGACTTCATCATCCAAGAGCGAGATGCGGATCGCATGCTCCGCGTGCTCGGCCGGGAAGACGTCGATCACGTCGCCGCGCACCCGGAACGTGCCGCGGCGGAAGTCGAGCTCGCTCCGGGTGTACTGCATGGCAACCAGCCGCGCCAGCACGTCGCGCTGCGACAGCTTCTCGCCCTGGCGCAGGTGCAGGATCATGCCGTGGTACTCCGAAGGATCGCCGATGCCGTAGATCGCCGACACCGTGGCCACGATCACCACTCGATGTAGAGGTCCCTCGCCGGCACATAGGCCTCGGGCTGGTAGTAGTCGTAGTACGAGACGAAGTACTCGACTGCGTTCTCGGGGAAGAACTCGCGGAATTCGGAGTAGAGCTGCGCCGCCAGCGTCTTGTTCGGCGCGAGCACCAGCGCCGGCCGCCCGAGGTGCGCGATCGCGTTCGCCATGGTGTAGGTCTTGCCGGAGCCCGTTACGCCAAGCAGCGTCTGGAAGGCGAGGCCGTCCTCGATGCCCTCGATGAGCTTGGCGATCGCCTCGGGCTGGTCGCCCGAAGGCGAATAGAGTTCGGCGAGGCGAAAGGGGCTATTGGGGAACGTAATGGCCACGGTAGAATGTTGCAGCGCGAAAACTCACCATTTTAGACGATGAACGCTCCGCATTCCCCCTCCCTGCTCGCTCAAGTGCCGATGGCGCCGAGCGATCCGATCCTCGGCATCACGGAGGCGTTCCTCGCCGACAAAAACCCCAGGAAGGTGAACCTCGGCGTCGGCGTCTACACCGACGACAACGGCAAGGTGCCGCTCCTCGAATGCGTGCGGCGCGCGGAGGGCGAGCGCCTCAAGGCCGCGCCGCCGCGCAACTACCTGCCGATCGACGGCCTCGCCGCCTATGACCGTGCCGTGCAGCAGCTCGTCTTTGGCTCGGAAAACAAGAACGCCGTCACGGTGCAGGCGAAGCGCATCAGCCCGAATTCGGAAGTCTGGATCAGCGAGCCGAGCTGGGAGAACCACCGGCAGCTCTTCGAAGCCGCCGGGTTCACGGTGCGCAACTATCCCTACTACGATCCGCGCACGCACGGCCTCGACTTTCCCGGCATGCGAAGCGCGCTCAACTCGCTTCCCGCCGGCGCGATCGTCGTGCTGCACGCCTGCTGCCACAACCCGACCGGCGTCGACCTCTCGGCCGAAAACTGGTCGGAGGTGCTCGGCATCGTGCAGCGGCGCGGACTGATTCCCTTTCTGGATCTCGCCTACCAGGGCTTCGGCGACGGGCTGGAAGCCGATGCGCTCGCCGCGCGCCTCTTCGCCGGCGCGATGACGCCGGTATTCCTGTCGAGCTCGTTCTCGAAATCGTTCTCGCTCTACGGCGAGCGCGTCGGCGCCTTCAGCCTCGTCACGGCCAGCCCCGAGGAAGCAGCGCGCGTGCTCTCGCAGTTGAAGCGCATCGTGCGCACCACCTACTCCAACCCCCCCGGTCACGGCAGCCAGCTGGTTGCCGCGGTTCTCGCGTCGCCCGAGCTCCGCGCGCAGTGGGAGCAGGAACTGGGTGTCATGCGCGATCGCATCAAGCGCATGCGGCTCGACCTGGTGAGCAAGATCAAGGAGCGCGTGCCGCGCGCCGATTTCAGCTTCATCCTGACCCAGCGCGGCATGTTCTCGTACTCCGGCCTGACCAAGGACCAGGTGCAGCGCCTGCGCAAGGACTACTCGATCTACGCG
>VBCP01000417.1 GCA_005888925.1 Betaproteobacteria bacterium
GCTCGCCAAGCTCGCCGAGAGCTTCACCTCCTGCCACCCGAACGCCGGCCTGCCCAATGCCTTCGGCGAATATGAAGACACGCCGGAGTCGATGGCGCGCCAGCTGGGCGAATGGGCGCGCAGCGGCTGGATCAACATCGCCGGCGGCTGCTGCGGCACGACGCCCGAGCACATCGCGGCGATCGCGCAAGCGCTGCACGGCGTGTTGCCGCGGCGACCGGCGGTGCGCGCGCCGGCGCTGCGGCTCGCCGGCCTAGAGCCCCTCAATGTCGACGAGCAGTCGCTGTTCGTGAACGTCGGCGAGCGCACCAACGTCACCGGATCGCGCGCGTTCGCGCGTCTGGTGCTCGCCGGCGACTATACCGGCGCGCTGTCGGTAGCGCGTCAGCAGGTCGAGAACGGCGCGCAGGTCATCGACGTCAACATGGACGAGGCGATGCTCGACTCGGAGAAGGCGATGACCACCTTCCTCAGCCTGCTCGCGGTCGAGCCCGACATCGCGCGCGTGCCGCTGATGATCGACAGCTCGAAGTGGAGCGTGATCGAGGCGGGCTTGAAGTGCGTGCAGGGCAAGCCGATCGTCAATTCGATCTCGCTCAAGGAAGGCGAGGAGCCGTTCATGCGCCAGGCACGCCTGGCACGCCGCTACGGCGCCGCCGTCGTGGTCATGGCCTTCGATGAGAAAGGCCAGGCCGACTCGCTCGAGCGGCGTATCGCGGTATGCGAGCGCGCTTACCGGTTGCTGACCGAGTCGGGCTTTCCGGCCGAGGACATCGTATTCGACCCGAACATTTTCGCCGTCGCCACCGGGCTCGAGGAGCACGCGCGCTACGGCATCGATTTCATCGAGGCCGTGACCTGGATCCGCGCGCATCTGCCGCAGACCAAGGTATCGGGTGGCGTCTCCAATTTCTCGTTCTCATTCCGCGGCAACGACGCGGTGCGCGAAGCCATGCACACCGCGTTCCTGTACCACGCAATCCGCGCCGGCATGTCGATGGGCATCGTCAACGCCGGCCAGCTCGGCGTCTACGAGCAGCTCAACCCCGAGTTGCGCGAGCGCGTCGAGGACGTGATCTTCAATCGCCGCGCCGATGCGACCGAGCGTCTGGTCGAGTTCGCCGGCCGCGTGAAGGGCACGGCGAAGGAGGTGAGCAAGGATGAAGCCTGGCGCGCGGGCAGCGTCGAGCAGCGCCTGGCGCACGCGCTGGTGAATGGCATCTCGACGCACGTCGTCGCCGACACCGAGGAGGCGCGTCTCAAGTATCCGCGCCCGATCCAGGTAATCGAGGGACCGCTGATGGACGGCATGAACGTGGTCGGGGATCTGTTCGGCGCCGGCAAGATGTTCCTGCCGCAGGTGGTGAAATCGGCGCGCGTGATGAAGCAAGCGGTTGCGCACCTCGTGCCCTATATCGAGGAGGAGAAGGCGCAGTCCGGCGAGGCCGCGCGCGCGAAGGGTCGCATCGTGCTCGCCACGGTCAAAGGCGACGTGCACGACATCGGCAAGAACATCGTCGCCGTCGTGCTCCAGTGCAACAACTACGAGGTGGTCAACCTCGGCGTCATGGTGCCGGCGCAGACCATCCTGGAGACCGCGCAGCGCGAAAAGGCCGATGCCGTGGGCCTGTCGGGACTCATTACCCCGTCCCTCGAAGAGATGGCGCACGTCGCCCGCGAAATGGAGCGGCTCGACATACGCTTACCGCTGCTCATCGGCGGCGCCACGACCTCGCGAGCCCACACTGCCGTCAAGATCGCACCAAACTATTCCGGGCCTGTGGTCTATGTGCCTGATGCTTCCCGCAGCGTTCCGGTCGTGCAGGGACTGCTGTCGGATTCACGCGAGTCCTACGTGGCGCAGGTGCGCGCCGACTACGAGAAGATCCGCGCGCAGCATGCGCAGAAGGCGGGACCCGGGCCCCTGCACCCGATCGCGGAAGCGCGTCGCCTGGGCCTGCAAACCGATTGGGCGAACTATGTGCCCCAGCGGCCGCTCGCGCTGGGTGTTACGGCACTGCGGCGTTATCCGCTCGTCGAGCTGGTCGACTACATCGACTGGTCGCCGTTCTTCCAGGCCTGGGAGCTTTCGGGTCCCTATCCGCGCATCCTGCAGGACCCGGTCGTGGGCAGCGAGGCACGCAAGCTCTTCGCCGAGGCCCAGGAGATGCTCGAGCGCATCGTGCGCGAGGGCTGGATCGAGGCGAACGGCGTGTTTGCGCTCTATCCGGCGGCGCAGGTGGCCGCCGACGACATCGAGATCTATGCCGACGAGGCGCGGCGCTCGAGGCTCATGACCTGGCACAACCTGCGCCAGCAGAATCACAAGCCCCAGGGGCGCGCGAACCTGTGCCTGGCCGACTTCGTAGCGCCGAAGTCGAGCGGGGTGTCGGACTGGATCGGCGCCTTTGCCGTGAGCGCGGGCGGGATCGACGAGCGCGTGCGCCGCTTCGAGGCGAGCCATGACGATTACAACGCGATCATGCTCAAGGTGCTCGCAGACCGTCTGGCGGAAGCGTTCGCCGAGCGCTTGCACGAGCGCGTGCGGCGCGAGTTCTGGGGCTACGCGGCGGACGAGCAGCTGTCGAAGGCCGAGCTCATCGGCGAAGCCTACCGCGGCATTCGGCCGGCGCCGGGCTATCCGGCCTGCCCTGACCACCGCGCGAAAGGCGGTCTGTTCCGCCTGCTCGATGCCGAACGCAACACCGGCATGCGCCTGACCGAATCTTTTGCCATGCTGCCCGCTTCCGCGGTGTCCGGCTTCTACTTCTCGCATCCGCAGGCGAGCTATTTCGCGGTGGGGAAAATCGGCCGCGACCAGCTCGAGGACCACGCGCGTCGCAGCGGCACGCCGGTGGCGGAGGCCGAGAAGTGGCTCGCGCCGGTGTTGGCCTACGAGCCGCAGCCGGCGACGCTCAGCGCGCCGCTATAATCCGCGCATGGGAAAAGGCGACAAGCGTACGCGGCGCGGCAAGATCTACAAAGGCAGCTACGGCAAGAAGCGACCGCAGCGGGTCAAGAAAAACAAAAAGCCGCGCTGATCACTCCTCGCGCCGGCCGACCGGCAAGCCGAGCGCCTTGAGCTTGCGGTAGAGGTGCGTGCGCTCGAGTCCCGAGCGCTCTGCGACCCGCGACATGCTGCCGTGCTCGCGCGCGAGCAGGTTCTCGAAATACACGCGCTCGAACGCTTCGCGCGCTTCGCGGTAGGGCCGGTCCAGGGCGATCTCGGGCAGCGCGCCGGGTGAGCCGCGCGCCCCGAGCACGCGCTCGACGTCGTGCAGCTGGATCTCCTCCTCGAGCGTGGTGAACGCCAGATCCTTCACCACGCTCTCTAGCTCGGCGAGATTGCCCGGCCAGGAATGGTGGCGCAGGGCATTCAACGCGGCGATGGCGAGGCGCCGCGTGGGACAGACGCGCGCCTCGACCAGTTGCGCGAGCATCAGCGAGGCGAGATCGGGCACGTCTTCGGCGAATTCGCGCACCGCGGGCAGCTTGAGCGTCAGCTCGGCAAGGCGCGTGCAAAGCTCGGGGTCGAACTCGTGCTTCTCGACCAGCGCGCGCGCATCGAGCGGCGAAAACGACACGACGCGTGCCTTGTATTTATCGGCGCGCGGCAGCAGAAACTCGAGATGGCGCTGCTCGGCGCGCTCCAGGCGGCTGAGATCGGACAGGAACAGCACGCCGCCGGCGGCTTTGGCGAGCAGTTCGGAAGGCGGCTCGGCGAGCATCTCGGCACCGGCGATGAAAGGCGCGCCGGCCGGCACCAGGAGCCGCGCGAACAACTCCGCCCGCATGCCGCGTTCGCCGCGCAGCATGAGCGGCGCGGCGAGCTGGGCGAGCTGCGCCAGCCGTTTTTTGGCGTCGGCGAGCACGCCCGAGCGCCCGATCGCCGCGAGGGTGAGCTGCGGCGAGGGCGTCGCCTCCGGGTTGCGCAGGGCGCGCTTGACTGTTGCGAGCAGACGCTGCAAGGCAATGGGCTTTTCCAGAAAGTCGAGCGCGCCGATGCGCGTCGCCTCGACTGCGGTTTCGATCGTGCCGTGGCCCGACATCATCACCACCGGCATCGTCAGCTGCCCGCTCGCTGCCCATTCCTTGAGCAGCGTGATGCCGTCGGTGTCCGGCATCCAGATGTCGAGCAGCACCAGATCGGGCCGCGCCCGTTCGCGGATGCGGCGCGCGTCGCCGGCGCTTTCGGCGAGTGCCACCTGGTGGCCCTCGTCCTCCAGGATCTCCGAGAGCAGCTCGCGGATGCCGACTTCGTCGTCGACGACGAGAATCTGCGCCATCGCCTAGGCCGCCTTCGCCAGCGGCAAGAGCACCGTCACCGACGCGCCGCGCGCCGGCTGGTTCTCGATCGCCACGCTGCCGTGGTGCTCGTCGATGATCTTCTTCACGATCGCGAGGCCAAGCCCCGTGCCGCGCGGCTTGGTGGTGACGTAAGGCTCGAAAATACGCGCCATCAGTTCCTCAGGGAAGCCGCCGCCGTTATCCGACACCGCGAGCCGCACGCGATCGCCCGCCGGCTCGGTGCGCACTTCAATCGCCGGCGAGCGGCCAGCGCCGCGCACGTTCTCGAGCGCGTCCTGGGCATTCTGCACGAGGTTGTGGATGACTTGCCGGATCTGCGCGCCGTCGGCCCACACCGCCGGCAGCTCGGGGGCGAGCCGTTTGGTGATGGGCACGCGCGAATCCTCGTACAAGCCGAGCACCTCGCCCACGAGGGCGTTGAGATCAAGGCGAGTCGGTTCGGGAGCGGGCAGGCGCGCGTAGTCGCGGAAATCGTCCACCATCGCCTTGAGCGCGGCGACCTGGCTGACGATCATTCCGGTGGACCGGCGCAGGGCCTCGGCGTCCTCCCGGGAGAGACGGTCGCCGAGCTTCATCTCGAGCCGCTCCGCCGAAAGCTGGATC
>VBCP01000065.1 GCA_005888925.1 Betaproteobacteria bacterium
GCTCGCTGATGCGCTGCTCGCCGATCGGCATCTGGGCCGCGGGCGACCCGGCGCTCGCCGCACGCACCGCGCGCGACGATTCCATGCTGACGCACTCGAACCCGGCCTGCCTCGAAGCCTGCGCCGCGTACTGCGCCGCGATCGCCGCGGGCGTCGGCGGCGCGAGCCGCGACGAGATGTTCGAGGCCGCCGCCGCGCACGCCAAGGGCCCGGCGCACGAGGCGGTGAAGCGCGCGGCGAAGGGCATCGCGCCGACCGACTTTTTCACCCACCAGGGCTGGGTGCTGGTCGCGCTGCAGAACGCCTTCTGGTGCCTGCATACGCTCGAGTTCGAGCAAGCGCTGGTCCAGACGGTCGGCCGCGGCGGCGACACCGACACCAACGCGGCGATCGCCGGCGCGCTGCTCGGCGCCTGCCATGGCCGCGCGGCGATCCCGCCGCGCTGGATCTATCCCGTGCTCGCCTGCCGTCCGCTCGCCGAGGCCGGCGCGCTGCGCCCGCGCCCGATCGAGTACTGGCCGGACGACGTCCTGGAGCTGGCAGAAGCCCTGCTCCTCAATCGGGGTCAGGCCCCTGTTCAGTAACAGCTTGCTACAACTTGCGCAGGTAGCTTTAACGCGCGCCCGGTAGAGTGGGGCGGTCAGATGCGCCGCGATTTCACCCTCGCCCTCCTGCTGTTCATCGGCGGCTGCGCCACGCAGCCCCAAACACCCGCATCCCGGGCGCCGCTCGCGCCGATCGCCTGGCCAGACGATTCGCCGGCGCTCGAACTCGCGGTGCTGAACCGCGTGAGCTGGGGCGCGAACCGCTCCTCCTACGCGGACATCGCGCGGCTGGGCACTGGCCGCTGGCTCGATGCCCAGTTGCGCCCGCCCCAAGGAGAAGTGCGGGCACGGCTGCCCGCCGAGGCGCAGGCGGCGATCGACGCGATGACCATCTCGCAGCGGCCGATCGCCGAGATCGCCGCCGAGCTCGAGCAGCAGCGCCGCGCCTTCCAGAACGCTGCCGCCGACGACCGCAAGGCCGAGCGCCAGGCGTACCAGGAGAGCCTCGGGCGGCTCGGACGCGAGGCGCAGACGCGCATGCTCTTGCGCGCGCTCTATTCGCCGAACCAGCTCGAGGAGCAGATGACCTGGTTCTGGATGAACCACTTCAGCGTGTTCCAGTTCAAGGGTCCGCTACGGGCGCTCGTCGCCGACTACGAGGAGCGCGCCGTGCGGCCACAGGCGCTGGGGCGCTTTCGCGAGCTGCTCGGCGCCACCGCGCGGCATCCGGCGATGCTCATCTACCTCGACAACGCGCGGAACAGCGCCGGGCGCATCAACGAGAACTACGCGCGCGAGCTGATGGAGCTGCACACGCTCGGCGTCGACGGCGGCTACACCCAGTCCGACGTCGAGGCGCTGGCGCGCATCCTCACCGGCTGGAGCCTGGACCTCGCCGGCGGCGAGCTCTCGCGCTTCTATCCGCGGCGCCACGATTTCGGCGACAAGGTTTTGCTGGGACGCACTATCCGCGGCCGTGGCGCCGCCGAGCTCGACGAGGCGCTCGACATTCTCGCGCGACACCCGTCGACCGCGCGCTTCGTCTCGCGCAAGCTCGCCACCTTCCTCGTCGCCGACGAGCCGCCGGCCGCGCTGGTCGAGCGCATGGCGCAAACCTTCAGCGCGAGCGACGGCGACATCGCCCAGGTACTGCGTACGCTGTTCGTGTCGCCGGAGTTCCGCGCCTCGCTCGGCGGCAAGTTCAAGGACCCGCAGCACTACGCGCTCTCGGCGCTGCGCCTGGTGCTGGACCAGCGCCCGCTGCCCGACGCGCAGCCGGTGATCGGCGCGCTCGCGCGCATGGGCGAGCCGCTCTACGCGCGCGCCACGCCCGACGGCTACCCGCTCACGCGCACCGACTGGGCGAGCCCCGGCCAGCTCGCCACGCGCTTCGAGATCGCGCGCGGCATCGCCTACCGGGTGCCGGTACGCATCCCAATGGAGCTGGTTGCCTCAGTGGGCGACGCGACGCGCGAGACGCTGGCAAAGGCCGCCTCGCCGCAGGAGTGGAACCTGCTCCTTCTTTCCTCGCCGGAGTTCATGCAACGATGAAACGCCGCGCATTCATCCTTTCCTCCCTCGCCCTCGCGGGCTCGGGCCGCCTGTTTGCCGCGCCATCGGCGCCGGCGCGCTTTCTCCTGGTTTTCCTCCGCGGCGGCTATGACGCCGCGAATTTTCTGGTGCCGACTTCGTCGAGCTTCTACTACGAGTCGCGGCCGACCATCGCCGTCCCCAGGGACGCGGCCCTGGCGCTCGACGCCGATTGGGGCCTGCATCCGGCGCTCGCCGAGTCGCTGCATCCGCTGTACACGAAAGGCGAGGCGGCGCTCGTCCCGTTTGCCGGCACCGAGGATCTCAGCCGCAGCCACTTCGAGACGCAGGACTCGATCGAGCTCGGCCAACCGCTCGCCGCGCGCAGCTACGCGAGCGGCTTCATGAACCGTCTGGTCGCAGCGCTCGGCGGCGGCGGTGCGATCTCGTTCACCAACCAGCTACCGGTCGCCTTCCGCGGCGAGGCGCAGGTGGCGAACGTGGCGCTCAACACCGTCGGGCGATCGAGCGTGGATGCACGCCAGAGCGCGCTCATCGCCGAGATGTACAAGGGCACGAACCTCGGCGCGCAGGTGAGCGAAGGTTTCGCCGCGCGCGACAGCGTGATGCGCGATCTCGGCGACGAGATGGTGGCGGCGAGCCGCAACGCGGTCACCGCGCGCGGCTTCGAGGTGCAGGCGAAGCGCATCGCGCGCCTGATGCACGGCGAATACCGCCTGGGCTTCGTCGACATCGGGGGCTGGGACACGCACGTCGGCGAAGGCGGCACGACCGGCCAGCTCGCCACGCGGCTCGAGGAGCTCGGCCGCGGCCTCGGCGCCTTCGCCGAGGCGATGGGCCCGGCATGGCACGAAACCCTGGTCGTCGTCATCAGCGAGTTCGGTCGCACCTTCCGCGAGAACGGCAACCGCGGCACCGACCACGGCCACGGCACGGTGTACTGGGTCCTCGGCGGCGGCGTGCGCGGAGGCCGCGTGACCGGCGAGCAGCTGCGCGTCTCACGCGACACGCTCTTCCAGGACCGCGACTACCCCGTGCTCAACGAGTACCGCGCCGTCCTCGGCGGCCTCTTCGCACGCCTATACGGGCTCGACGCCGCCCAGGTCGCTCGCGTCTTCCCCGGTGCTCCGGCCAAGGATCTGTCTCTGATTTAAACTCCCCGGCAGGGGAGACATAACACGATGGCGCTGGAGATCTGGGCGGCGATGATCGGGCTCGCGGTGCTCGCGCCCGCGGTCTGGCTCTACAACCGCCTGGTCGCCGGCCGCAACCTCGCGCGCCAGGGCTACGCCGATATCGACGTGCAGCTCAAGCGCCGCGCCGACCTCGTGCCGCAGCTGGTCGAGGCGGTGCGCGCCGCGCCCAAGATCGTCGAGCGCTTCGCGCACGAGCGCGATCTGGGCGAGCGGCTGCAGCACCTCGTGCTCTTGCAGGAGAACTATCCGGCGCTCAAGGCCGACGCCAACTTCCGCGACCTCTCGGCGAAGCTGGTCGAGGTCGAGGATCATCTGCAGTACGCGCGGCGCTTCTACAACGGCGCGGTGAAGCAGTACGTGACGCGCATCGAGTCCTTCCCCGACAACCTGATGGCGGCGCTGTTTCGCTTCAAGCCGATGCCGTTCTTCGAGACCGCGGAGCGCGGCGCGGTGAGAGTCGTGCTGTGAAGCTGCTGGCGCTGCTCGCCGCGCTGCTCGCCATGCCTGCGGCGGCAGCGGAGAAGGTGGTGGATTTTCACAGCACGATCCGCATCGGCGCCGACGGCGTGCTGACGGTGCTCGAGCGCATCGTGGTCGAAGCCGAGGGGCGTGACATGCAGCACGGCATCCGGCGCGACTTCCCGACCGACTACCGGGACCGCTTCGGCAATGAGCTAAAGATCCCGCTCGAGGTGGTGAGCGTCACCCGCGACGGCGCGCGCGAGAGCTGGTCGCTCGAGCGGTACGGGAACGGCGAGCGTATCCGCATCGGACGTGCGGACGTGCTGCTCACGCACGGCACGCACACTTACGAGATCACCTACCGCACGGCGCGCCAGGTCGGCCACTTTTCCGACCACGACGAGCTCTACTGGAACGTGAACGGCCACGGCTCGGCCTTCCCCGTCGACCACATCTCGGCGGAAGTTTTGCTGCCGAAGAGCGTGCCCGCCTCGTGGCCGCGACTACCAGAGCATGATCCGCGACGGCGCGGTCGGCTTCACCTCTACCGCGACCTTCGCGCCTTACTCGGGCATGACCATCGTCGTCGGCTTCCCGAAGGGCATCGTGTACTCGCCCGGCTTCTTCAGGCGCGCGGGCTGGTTCTTCTCGCAGAACAAGGGCGCGGCGGCGGGCCTCGCGGGCTTCGCGCTGATGCTCGGCTTCCTCTACTGGCGTTGGCTGCTGGTCGGGCGCGACCCCGCGTCGGGTCCGAAATTCCCGCGCTACGAGCCGCCGAAGGGAATGAGCGCCGCGGCGGTGCGCTTCATCGACCGGCAGGGCTTCGACGACCGCTGCTTCGCCGCGGCGCTGCTCGGTCTCGGCAGCCGCGGCTTCGTCAAGATCCACAAGAACGGCGACGGCTTCGAGCTGCGGCCCACCGGCAAGCCGGTCGAGTTCCTGGCCGGCGAGCGTGCCGTTGGGCCGCTCGCGCGCGAGGCGCGCCGGCTCGACAAGACGTACGACGCCTCGGTCCAGAGCGCGCGCTTCGATCTCCAGCAGGAGCTGAAGACGCTGTACGAGGAGAGGGCTTTCAGCCGCAACCACGGCTCGCTCGCGGCCGGCGTAATGCTGGGCTCGACCACCATCGGCGTGATGTTCCTGTGGCATACCGCGCTCGCGATGGCCCTCCTCATCAGCGTGTTGATCGTCGCGAGCCTCGTCGGCTTCTACCGCTGGCTGCCGGCTTACTCGGTAGCGGGGCGGCGCCTCGAGGACGAGATCGAGGGCCTGCGCCAGTACCTCGGCGTCGCCGAGCGCGACGACCTCGCGCGGAAGAACGCGCCACCCAAGACGCCCGAGGAGTTCTCGAAGTTCCTGCCTTACGCGGTGGCGCTAGACGTCGAGAAGACCTGGGCCGACCGCTTCGCCATCGCGCTCGGCAGCGCTGCCGTCGCGGCGGCCGTGTCCGACTGGTACCAGTCCTCCGACGGCGACAGCGGCTTCTCCATCGGCAGCTTCACGAGCTCGGTCTCCTCGCTCGGCGAGACCATCGCTTCGGCCTCGTCGCCGCCCGGCTCGGGCTCGGGCTCCTCCGACAGCGGCGGGGGCGGCGGCGATTCGGGTGGTGGCGGCGGCGGCGGAGGCGTCAGCGGCTGGTAAATTATTCGCAGGCGAACTCGACGATTTCCTTGGTCGACACCGCGGGCTGGCCGCAGGTGAGGGTGCCCTTGCCGGTGAGGTTGAACTCCTCGCGCTGCACCAGCACCTCGTCGGCGCCCTCGCGCTTGACGTAGGTGCCGTTGGTGCTGTGGTCGGTGAGGACGAACTTGTCGTGGCGCCGCTCGATGGTGCAGTGCAGGCGCGAGGCCTCCTCGTCGTGGATCTGGATGCCCGAGCCCTCGTCGCGCCCGATGGTGATCGAGTCGCGGTCGCGCCGGCGCACGTGCTGCTGGCCGCGGTAGCGTAGCGTCAGCAAGATGTTCGCGGGGCGCGTCTCCACGCGCCGCTTGGCGAAGAGCGTAGCGTTGTCATCCGCCCGCCACACCAGCTCGCACAGCGCCACCTGCCCCGAGCGGCCCTTGATGTCGATCGAGTAGAGCTTGCGCATCCACGCGCGGTAGATCGGCGAGAGGTGCGACGCGGTCTCGCGCGTGGTGATGATCTGGCCGTTCGCCGCCTGCTCGACCAGCTTCGCGGCGAGGTTCACCGTGTCGCCGTACACCTGATCGTCCTTCTGGATCACCGGGCCGTGGTGAAAGCCGATGCCGAGCGCGAGCTTGACGTCGGTGTACTGCGGGAAGGTATCCATCGCAGTGTGCATCGCCGCCGCGGCGTCGGCGGCCGCATCGGGCGTGGCGAGCAGCACCATCAGCCGCTCGCTCCCCGAGTCGATCACGCGCGCGCCGCAGTCCTCGGCGGACTTCCTCAGGTGGTCGATGCAGGCCTTGAGCGAGCCCACCGCCGGCGCGTCGCCGCCCTTGGCGATGAGATCGGCGCCGCCCAGCACGTGGGCGAAGAGCACGGTGGTGTCGCGCTCGAGCGCTTCGGTCATTTTGCGATGCGCGCGCCGCAGGCGCGCAGCTCGTCGTCGGTCATCACCGGCTTGATCACGCAGTCGGCCGGCTTGTCCGACTTCTCGATCTGCAGCACCGGCGCCTTCGCCTCGGCCGGCGGCTTCGGCGGCGGCTTGGTTTCGGCCTCGGCCGCCGGCTTCGGCGGCTCCTGCGCGGCGGCGAGCCCGGACAACGCGATCAGGACCGCGGCAAACATTCGCAGCGTCGTCATCACTCCCTCCCAGCGCATAGTATGCCGCCGAATCAGGCTGGGATCGGATCGCTGTTGTTTTTCAGAGATGCGCGATCGAGGCGATCTCCACGAGGAATTCCGGCTTCACCAGATCGGCGCGAATGCAGTAGCGCGCAGGCGGCTGCGCCGGAAAGAATTCACGGTAGACCTCGTTCATTGCGGCATAGTCCCTGAGGTCCTTGAGGAAGATGTGGTTGAAGGCGATGTCCGCGAGCGACCCGCCCGCCGCCTCGAGCACCGCGCGGATCGACTCGAGGATGAAGCGCGTCTGCGCCTTGGCATCGCCGACGCCGACGGTACGGCCCTCCTTGTCGATCGCGAGCGTGCCGGAGACGTAGACCGTACTGCCGGCCGCAGTTCCTACTTTTGTGCCGGGCGAATAGGGCGCGAGCGGCGGCGCCGAGCCTTTGGGAACGACGGGCGTGTAGGGCATGTTAGCCTCCATGGGGTCAGACCCGATTTTCGCTTTTTCCCGGTGCCCCTTACGACTGAACAGCTCGAGGCCTATCAGAAGGCCGACTACGTGGTCTTCGCCGACCGCCTGGTCGTGCTGCGCGTGGGCCAGCCCAATGCCGAGCTCGACGAGCTGCTCGCTGCCGAAGGCGCCACCACCGCCGCCTTCGTCAGCGCCGCCAACCCGCGAGGCGAGAAGCGCTCGGACACCGAGAACGGCGTCGCCAACGCCGCGCTGCAGAGCTTCGTCTCCGCCGCCGGCTACCCGCACTTCTGGGGCGAGGGGCGCGATCCCTTCGGCAGCTGGGCCGAGCCGAGCTTCCTCGTCATCGGCATCTACCGCGCCAATGCCGAGGCGCTCGGCCAGCTCTTCGAGCAGAACGCGATCGTCTTCTGCGAAGTCGGCCGCGCGCCCGAGCTCATCGTCCTCTAAGGAGAGCCATGATCCACGTCATCGCCGTCATCACCGCCAAGCCCGGCAAGCGCGCCGAGATCCTTGCCGCGTTCCGCGCCAACGTGCCCGCCGTGCGCGCAGAGCAGGGCTGCATCGAATACGCCGCCGCGATCGACGCCGACAGCGCGCTGGCGGTGCAGAAGAAATGGGGCGAGGACACGTTCCTCGCGATCGAGAAGTGGGAGAGCATGGACGCGCTCAAGGCGCACGCCGCCGCGCCGCACATGGCCGCCTACGGCGCAAGCACGCGCGAGCTCATCGCGAGCCGCGTGATCCACATCCTCTCGCCGGCGTGAATTCGCTGTCGTTGGATCAGTGATTGACGCCGTTCCCTGGAGTGCTAGATTGAACCCGAGCCTGCAAGGGTCGCCGGAAGAGGAGATGGTGCAGGTGTAGCACGGCAGAAGCAGCGGAATTCCCGGCCACCTGTCGGGATACCGGGCCTGAGCGGACTCAGAGCGGCAGTTGCCGCATTTGAAGCGAGGCGCCCATCTAGGCGCCGCCCGATGCATAGCAACATGCGCGGGCACCAAGGCCCCGCCGAGAGCGGGGCCTTTCCTTTACATCTGCCGGTAAACCAGCCGGCATTCCTCCAGCTCGTACGGCGTCTTGAGCGGCTTCGAGCAGCGGCGCGCGAACTCCTCCTTGCGCTTCTGCTGGTCCGCCGCCGCGGCGCGGCGCTGGGCTTCGCGCTCGTCGACTTTCTTCTGCATGGTCGTCGGCGCGGACGCGGGGGGGATTGCATCCTGGCCGAGAGCGTGCCCAGCCGCCAACGCCGCGGCGAGCAGCAGGGCGAGCGTTCCGATGGCGGTAGAGAGTTGCATGGCGTGGCTTGGTTCTCGCACCGAGTGTTGCAGCCTTCGCCGCCAAGTTCAGCGGACTCGTTCACGCTTCCTGACAAATCGCCGCGCGCGTTCTGCCAACAAATCCGCGAATGCGCGCTGCGTGCGTAACTATTGCAACATTCCCAGCGTTTCGAACTTCAGATAGAGCTCGCGGCACGCCCACGCATCGGTCGCCGCATACGCGATCTGCTGCGCCGACAGCCGCGGCGCCGCCCAGTTCGACGTCTTGGTGCCCTTGGGAATGCGAAAGCCCAGGTACATCGCCGCCAGCGCCCGCACCCCCGAGCGCTCGACGCCGTTGCGCCGCGCCGCCGCGCCGAGATCGCACACCGCTGCCGGCGTGAACGCGAAGAGCTCGCGCAGCTGCTTGAGATCGTCGCCGATGCCCACGCCGGCCTTTACCGTGCTGGACGCCAGCAGTGCGCCCAGCACCGGCGCGAAATCCATCCGCTGCAGCTGGAAGAGATACACCGCGCGCCCGGTCGCCACCTGCGCGAGCGCCGCCGGATAGCGCTGCCCGACCTTGAAGGCCGGCCGCGTCTCGGTGTCGAAGCCCACCGCGCGCTCGGAGGCGAAATCCGCCGCGGCGCGCGCCGCGTCCTCCGCGCTCGCCACCAGGCGCACCTCGCCCTCGTAGCGCCGGATCGGCAGCTCGTTGATCGCCTCTTTGCTGATCGAAGCCATACAAATAGGTGAAAATTCGGGGGTCAGGCACCGATTAAGCCACACGAGGAGCAGCCATGGCCGTTTACCTCAAGCGCCGCATTGCGCAGGAAATCACCGACGAGCTCGACCGCAAGGTCCGCCAGACGGTCGAGGCGATCCTCGAGGACGTGAAGAAGCGCGGCGAGCGCGCGGTGCGCGAGCTCTCCGAGAAGTACGACAAATGGTCGCCGCCGAGCTTCAAGCTTTCCAGGGCCGAGCTCGACGCCATCGTCGCCAAGGTCTCGCCGAAAACAATCAGCGACATCCAGTTCGCCCAGAGCCAGATCCGCCGCTTCGCCGAGCACCAGCGCGCCGCGCTGAAGGACGTAGAGGTCGAGACGCTGCCCGGCGTGCGCCTGGGCCATAAAAATATTCCCGTGGAAAGCGTGGGCTGCTACGTGCCCGGCGGCCGCTACCCGATGGTCGCCTCGGCGCACATGAGCATCGTCACCGCGCGCACCGCGGGCGTCTCGCGCATCGTCGCCTGCACGCCGCCCAACCAGGGCGCGCCGCATCCCGAGACCATCGCCGCGATGGTGCTCGGCGGCGCCGACGAGATCTGCGTGCTCGGCGGCATCCAGGCGATCGCCGCGATGGGCCTGGGCACCGAGACGATCAAGCCCGTCGACATGCTGTGCGGCCCCGGCAACGCCTACGTCGCCGAAGCCAAGCGCCAGCTCTACGGCCGCGTCGGGATCGACTTGCTCGCCGGCCCCACCGAAATCCTGGTGATCGCGGATGACTCGGCCGACGTCGAGATGATCGCCACCGACCTCCTCGGCCAGGCCGAGCACGGCCCGACCAGCCCCGCGATCCTCATCAGCACGTCGCGCAAGATCGCCGAGGCTCTGCCCGCCGAGATCGCATCTCAACTGACCCGACTACCCACGGCCGACGTCGCCGGCGTCGCCTGGCGCGACTACGGCGAAATCATCCTGGTCGACTCGCG
>VBCP01000418.1 GCA_005888925.1 Betaproteobacteria bacterium
CGTGGGATCGTCGCGCATCACCGCCTCGATGAGCGAAGTCTTGCCGGCGCCCGAAGGAGCGGTGATGACGAACAGCTTGCCACTCATTCGATGTTCTGCACCTGCTCGCGCATTTGCTCGACCAGGAGCTTGAGCTCGAGCGCGCAGTCGGCGATCTCCGGGCTCGCCGCCTTGGAAGCGAGAGTGTTGGCCTCGCGGTTCAATTCCTGGGCGATGAAGTCCAGGCGTTTGCCGACGGCGCCGCCGCGCTTGAGGGTCTGCTCCGTCTCGTCGAGATGGACGCGCAGCCGCGTCAGCTCTTCGTCCACATCGACTTTGGCGGCGAACACCGCGAGCTCGGCGCGCACGCGCTCGTCGAACGCCGGGCTGAGCGCCGAGCCGATGGCCTCCTTTAGGCGCTCGGCGAGCTTCGCCTGGTAGGCGGCGAGCGACTGCGGCACGAGCGGCGCCGCCTGCTCGAGCCGCCGGCGCATCGCGGCGACGCGCTCACCCACCACGGCGGCGAGCTTCGCGCCTTCGCGGCCGCGCGAGGCGACGAGCTCATCGAGCGCCTTGCGGCAAAGGCCGGCGGCGAGGGCGCGCGTCTGCTCCTCGTCGAGCGGCGATTCGGCGATGACGCCCGGCCAGCGCAGCACGTCGGCGATGCGCAGCGGCCCGGCCTGCGGCATCGCTTTGGCCACCTCCACGGAGAGCTCGCGCAGGCGCGCCAGCGCCTCGGCATTGAGGCGCGCACCCGGTGCGATGCCGGCGTTGTCGGTGAGGAACAGGCGGCAATCGAGCTTGCCGCGCGAGACGCGAGTGCCAATTAATTCGCGCAGCACCGGCTCGAGGGCGCGCAGCTCGTCGGAGATGCGGAACTGCAGGTCCAGGAAGCGCGCGTTGACCGAGCGCAGCTCGACGCTGAGCGTGCCGCGCGGCGTGTCAGCCGAACTCGCAGCATAGCCGGTCATGCTCTGGATCATTCGTTATCATAGCGAGGAGATGGCGTCGCAAGCCAATCAAGCGCTGCCGGCCGGCACCCGGCTCGAGAACTACCGGATACAGCGCACGCTGGCTTCCGGCGGCTTCTCGATCGTCTATCTCGCGCACGACGAGCACGAGTCGCCGGTCGTCATCAAGGAATACCTGCCCTCGACGCTCGCGGTGCGCACCGAGGCCGGCGCCTCGCCCAAGGTCGCGGCCACCGATCTGGCGCGCTTCCGCTACGGCCTGAAGTGCTTCTTCGAGGAAGGTCGCGCGCTCGCCAGGCTGCAGCATCCGAACGTGGTGCGCGTGCTGAATTTCTTCCGCGCCAACGAGACCGTCTATCTCGTGATGCGCTACGAGCGCGGCCGCTCGCTGCAAAAGCACATCGAAAACCGCAAGGACCTGCCCGACGAGACCTGGCTGCGCGCCACCTTCGCGCAGCTCCTGAACGGGCTGCGCGAGGTGCATTCGAACAAGCTGCTGCACCTGGACATCAAGCCGGCCAACGTCTACCTGCGCGACGATGACTCGCCGCTGCTGATCGACTTCGGCGCCGCGCGGCAGACCCTTTCCGCCGAAGGCGTGAAGCTGCCGCCGACCTATACGCCGGGCTTCGCCGCGCCCGAGCAGTACGCGCGTCGCGCGGAGCTCGGGCCCTGGACCGACATCTATTCGGTCGGCGCTACGGTGTACTCCTGCCTTGCCGGCGCCGCACCGCAGCCGGCGCATCTGCGCCTCGAGAAGGACGAGCTCGCGCCGGCGCGCCGCGCGTGGGCCGAGCAATACTCGGCGGTGCTGCTCGACATCGTCGACTGGTGCCTGCGTCTCGATCACCTCGAGCGCCCGCAGAGCGTGTTCGCGCTGCAGAAGGCGCTGCTCGGCGAGAAGGAGCCCGAGCGACGCAAGAGCGCGAGATGAAATACGCCGTCGTCCAGCAGACCCGCCTCGGCGCGCGCCGCATGAACCAGGACCGCATCGGCTGCTGGTCGAGCTCCGCGTGCCTGCTGCTGGCGGTCGCCGACGGCCTGGGCGGCCACCTGCACGGCGAGGTCGCCGCGGAGCTCGCGATCGCGCTGCTCGGCGCGGCGTTCGAGCGCGAGGCGCGGCCGCGCATTGCCGATCCGGGCGCGTTTCTCGCGCGCGGCATCGGCGCCGGGCACGCCGCGATCCTGCGCGAGGCGCAAAAGCGCGACCTCGCCGATACGCCGCGCACCGTGCTGGTCGCTTGCGTGGTGCAGGATGGCTTCGCGCATTGGATGCATGTCGGCGACAGCCGGCTGTATCTCATCCGGCAGGGCCGCATCGTGCATCGCACCCGCGACCACACGGTGGTGCAGCAGCTGATCGACGAAGGACGCATCCGCGAGGAGGCCATCACCTCGCACCCGGAGCGCAACCGGCTGTTGCAATGTCTCGGCGGCTACCAGGCGCCGCAGCCCGACCCGGTGCTGAGCGAGCGGCTGGCGAAAAACGACATCGTGCTGCTTTGCTCGGACGGCTTCTGGGGCCCGCTCACGCAGCGCCAGATGCTGCACGCCTTGATGGCGCGCGATCTCAACGTGGCGATCCCCGAGCTAGTGGAGCTCGCCGAGCAGCGTGCCGGGCGCGAATGCGATAATGTTTCGGTGCTGGCGATGGCTTGGGAGGAAGAGCAAGTGAGCGCGCCCGCAGCCCCCGAGCCAGAGCACACGCAAGTGCAGGACTTCACCGCCACCGACCTCGATTACATGCGCATGTCCGACGAGGACATCGAAAAGGCGATCGCCGACCTCAGGGCGGCACTGCGCAAGAGCTCCGCGCCTTGACCGCGGGAGTAAGAGCATCAGGCAGGCGGCCGACGGAGCTGCGCCCGGTGCGCATCCAGCGCTCCTATACCAAGCACGCCGAGGGCTCGGTGCTGATCGAGTTCGGCGATACCCGCGTGCTGTGCACCGCCTCGGTGGAGGAGCGCGTGCCGCCGTTCCTCAAGGATTCGGGCCGCGGCTGGGTCACCGCCGAGTACGGCATGCTGCCGCGCTCGACCAACACGCGCACCGACCGCGAGGCGGCGCGCGGCAAGCAGAGCGGCCGCACGCAGGAGATCCAGCGCCTGATCGGCAGGGCGCTGCGCGCCGTGGTCGATCTTTCCGCGCTCGGCGCGCGCACCGTGCATCTCGATTGCGACGTGCTGCAGGCCGACGGCGGCACGCGCACCGCGGCCATCACCGGCGCCTTCGTCGCCCTGCACGACGCCCTCGGCTGGCTCGAGCGCAAGGCGCTGGTGCGCCAGCGCGCCGTCAAGGACTTCGTCGCGGCGATCTCGGTCGGCATTCACCAGGGCACGCCGATGCTCGACCTCGACTACTCGGAGGACGCGGCCTGCGGCTGCGACATGAACGTCGTGATGACCGGCGCCGGCAACTTCGTCGAAGTGCAGGGCACCGCCGAGGGCCAGACTTTCGCTCGCGCGGAGCTCGACGAGCTCCTCGCGCTGGCCCAGTCCGGCATCGGCGAGCTGATTGCGCACCAGCGAAGGGCGCTTGGCCTCGCCTGAACTCGTCGACTACTACCGCCGGCGTGCCGGCGAGTACGAAGCGATCTATGCCAAGCCCGAGCGGCAGGCCGACCTGGCTTTGCTTCGCCGCCAGATCCCCGACCGGCTGCGCAGCCGCCGGGTGCTCGAGATCGCGTGCGGCACCGGCTACTGGACCACGCTCGTCGCGCCCATCGCGGCAAGCGTTGTGGCGACCGACGCCGCCGAGGAACCGATGGCAGTCGCGCGCGCCAAGCCTTATCCGCCGGGCCGCGTGCGCTTCGCTCTCGCCGACGCCTTCGCGCTCGATGCGTCGCTGGGACGCTTCGACGGGGCGCTCGCGGTGTTCTGGTGGTCGCACATCCCGTCGCGCCGCGTCACGGATTTCCTCTCGTCCCTGCACGCGCGGCTGGAGCCCGGCGCCCGCGTCGTGCTGATGGATAACCTGTATATCGACGGCTCGAGCACGCCGATCGCGGAGCGCGATGCCGAAGGTAATACCTACCAGCTGCGCCGCCTCGCCGACGGCAGCGAGAACCGCGTGCTGAAGAATTTCCCCTCCGAGGCTCAATTGCGCGCCGATCTGGCGCCGCACGCGCGAGCGCTTTCGTATAGAGCGCTCGAGTATTACTGGCTGGTCGAGTACGAGCTGAAGTGAAACTGGTGCTGGCGTCAAACAACCCGGGCAAGCTGCGCGAGATCGAGGCGCTCGCCGCACCGTCGCTCGAGCTCGTGCCGCAATCCACGCTCGGCATCGCCGAGGCCGATGAGCCCCACGCCAGCTTCGTCGAGAACGCGCTCGCCAAGGCGGCTGGGCGGCGAGCCCGGCGTGCATTCCGCCTACTATGCGGGCCGCGACGGCAGCCGGGAGGAGCGCGACGCGAGCAACAATCGGCGCTTGCTCGCCGAACTCAAGGATGATCGGCAGGCCTATTACTGCTGCCTCATGGTGCTGGTGGACCATCCCGACGATCCGCGGCCGCTCATCGCCGAGGGCATCTGGCGGGGCGAGATCGCGCGCGCGCCGCGCGGCGCCAACGGCTTCGGCTATGACCCGCTGTTCCTGCTGCCGGCGCTCGGCAAGACCGCGGCCGAGCTCGCGCCGGCCGAGAAGAACCGCATCAGCCACCGTGCGCTTGCGCTGCGCAAGCTCCTCGAGCTCCTGCATGCCGCAGATCGCGCTTGAGCGGCCGGGGCGGGTTGAGCTGGCGGTGCTGCCGCCGCTTGCGCTCTATGTGCACATCCCGTGGTGCGTGCGCAAGTGCCCGTACTGCGATTTCAACTCGCATGAGCGCGCCGCTCCCCTGCCGGAGGACGAATACGTCGCCAAGCTGCTCGCCGACCTGGAAGGCTTGCTGCCGTCCGTCTGGGGCCGGCGGCTCATCAGCGTGTTCATCGGCGGCGGCACGCCGAGCCTGTTCTCGCCGCGGGCGATCGACTCGCTCCTCTCCGATGTCCGTGCGCGGCTACCGCTCGACCCGGGCGCCGAAATCACGCTGGAGGCGAATCCCGGCACGGTGGAAGCGGCGCGCTTTCGCGGCTTTCGCGAGGCCGGCGTGAACCGCATCTCGCTCGGCGTGCAGAGCTTCGACGATGCAATGCTCGCCGCGCTAGGACGCATCCACTCGGCGGCCGAAGCGCGGCGCGGCGTGGAAGCCGCGCTCGCCAGCTTCGACAACGTGAATCTCGACCTGATGTACGGCCTGCCGGCGCAAACGATCGACATGGCGCGCTCCGACATCCGCGAGGCACTCGCCAGCGGCGTGCCGCATGTCTCGGCCTACCAGCTGACGATCGAGCCGAACACCGCCTTCTACAGCCGGCCGCCGACGTTGCCCGAGCACGATGCGTGCGCCGACATGCAGCTCGCCGTCGAGGAATCGCTGGCTGCCGCCGGCTACGAGCACTACGAGACCTCGGCCTTTGCGCGGCCCGGGCACAGGTGCCGGCACAACCTCAACTACTGGGAGTTCGGCGACTACCTCGGCATCGGCGCCGGCGCGCACGGCAAAGTGAGCTTCCCCGACCGCGTGACGCGGCACGAGCGCATCAAGCAGCCGCGCGACTACATGGACCGGGTGGATACACTGGCGGTGCAGAAAACCGTGCCGGCGGCCGAGCTGCCGTTCGAATTCATGCTCAACGCGCTGCGCCTCGTCGAGGGGTTCCCGTTCGCGCTGTTCGAGGAACGCACCGGGCTGCCGTTAGCAGCCGTGCAGACGAAGCTCGCCGAGGCCGAGCGCAAGGGGCTGATCGAACGCGACTGGCAGCGCTTGCGGCCCACCGAGCGCGGACGCCTGTTCCTCAACGAGCTGCTGGCGCTGTTTGTCGGCGGCGTAAGTGCAGGTCGCGGATCGGGTGTCCGAGTCGCTGGCCCCGCGACTCGAACTTCGTGACAGGCCGCGCCGCAAAGCCGCGCTCGCTCGGCTCGAGCAGTGGCTCGGCGCCGAACACCGCCGCCATCTGCTCGGCGTAATCCGGCCAGTCGGTCGCCGCGTGCAGGATGCCGCCGGGCGCGAGCTTGCGCGCCATGAGCGTCGCTGTCTCCGGCTGGACGAGGCGCCGCTTGTGATGGCGCTTCTTCGGCCAGGGATCGGGAAAGAACAGATGGATCGCGGCGAGGCTCACGTCGCCGACCATCTGCTCGAGCACCTCGACCGCGTCGTGGCGGATGACCCGGACATTGGCGAGCCCTTCGCGCTCAATGGCGTTTAGCAAACTACCCACGCCGGGCCCATGCACTTCCACGGCGACGAAATCGGCCTCCGAGTGCGCTCTTGCGATCGCGATCGTCGTCTCACCCATGCCGGAGCCGATCTCCAGCACCAGCGGCGCATGGCGCGGCGAGGTCAGCTTCTCGCCGGAGAACTGAAGCCCATACTTCGGAAACAGCTCGTCAAGCGCCCGCTTCTGCGCTGGCGTCGTCCTGCCCTGGCGCAGGACGTAACTGCGAATAGGCCTCAAGCGGCCTTGGAGGAAATCGTCCCTTCGGTGGGCGAACTGGGCGCCGCCGAGTAGAGCTTCTTCGGCATGCGGCCGGCGAGGAACGCCTCGCGGCCGGCTTCGACGGCTTTCTTCATCGCCTTCGCCATGAGCACCGGATTGCGCGCCGCGGCGACCGCGGCGTTCATCAGCACGCCGTCGCAGCCAAGCTCCATCGCCACCGCGGCGTCGGATGCAGTGCCGACGCCGGCATCGACCAGCACGGGCACCTTCACCTTGTCGATGACGAGCTGCAGGTTCCAGGGGTTGAGGATCCCCATCCCCGAGCCGATGAGCGAGGCGAGCGGCATCACGGCGACGCAGCCGATGGCTTCGAGCATCTGCGCCTGGATCGGGTCGTCGGAGCAGTACACCATCACCTTGAAGCCTTCCTTCACCAGCTGCTCGGCCGCCTTCAGCGTCTCGGGCATGTTCGGGTAGAGCGTATGGGGATCGCCGAGCACCTCGAGTTTCACCAGCTCGTGCCCGTCGAGCAGCTCGCGCGCGAGGCGCAGCGTGCGTACCGCGTCGGCGGCGTTGTAGCAGCCGGCGGTGTTAGGCAGATAGGTAAATTTGGAAGGCGGCAGCGCGTCGAGCAGGCTCGGCTCGCCGCGGTTCTGGCCGATATTGGTGCGGCGGATCGCGACGGTGACGATCTGCGCGCCCGAGGCCTCGACCGCGGCGCGCGTCTCGGCGAAGTCCTTGTATTTCCCGGTGCCGATCAGCAGCCGCGAGCCGTAGGTCTTGCCGGCAATGACGAGCGCGTCGCTCATCCGCCGCCTACCGCAACCACGATCTCGAGCTGGTCGCCATCGTCGATCAGCGTATTGGAGTGCGCGCTGCGCGGCACGATCTCGCCGTTCTTTTCCACCGCGACTTTCTTGCCCGCCATCGACATCTGCTGTAGCAGGGATTTCACGTCCAGGGGCGCGTCGAAGCGCTGCGCCGCGCCGTTCACCGTGACTTGAATCATGGCCGAATGATACCCCAAGCCCTTGACGCACTTCACGATCGCGCTCCCAATGAACATCTTGAGAGCACTGCTCATCGCGCTATGTACCGGCATGGCGCTCGCGCAGCCCGCGCCGCCGCTCGCGCAGTGGGTCGACGCCGAGCTCGTCACGGTGCAGCTTGTCGACGATCGATTCCTCCCCGACAAGCTCACGTTTCGCCGCGGCGTCCTCTACCGACTGCGCCTCGAGAACAAGGGCAAGGAAATGCACGAGTTCACCGCGCCGGAGTTCCTTGCGGCGATCGAGGTGAAAAACTCCGACGTGCTCGAGCCCGGCCTGCCCGAGATCCTGCTGCATCCCACAGAGCGCAAAGATCTCTACTTCGTCGCGCGCCAGTCCGGCCATTACCCGCTGCGCTGCGCCGATCACGACTGGGACGGCATGGTGGGGGAAATCGACGTCCAGTGATAGAAAGAAGGCGAGATGGCTTCATACATCGACAAGGTGCTTATCGGGGGCGAGCAAATCCTTTATCGGGCGAGGATCAGACTTTGGACGCTGGCGCCGCTGCTGCTCTTGGGCATCGTCCTGCTGCCGATCGGAGTGGGACTCATATTTCTGATCTGGGCATGGGCGCGTTACGCGAGCACCGAGCTCGCCGTGACGAACAAGCGCGTGATCGCGAAGACCGGCCTGATCGAGCGCAAGACGGTCGAGATGTTCATCGCCAAGGTCGAGAGCATCCAGGTCGAGCAGAGCGTTATGGGACGTCTGCTACGGCACCGTGGTGATTTCGGGTACCGGCATTCACAGCGCGCCATTCGCGAGCATTGCCGACCCACTCACGCTGCGTAAGCACTTCATGACCGCCGCGGATGCGATGCAGTCGGCAAGCGGCGCGTTAAAATCATCCGCGTAGGCGGGTGTAGTTCAATGGCAGAACGGCAGCTTCCCAAGCTGCATACGAGGGTTCGATTCCCTTCACCCGCTCCATCGCTGCATCGCCTAGAGATCGTGTTCGAGTGTTGTACCAATCAGCGTTGATAAGGCGTGAATCCCGGGCGCCCGGAGGCACGTCAACAGCTATGACAGGTGTTGGGCTGCTTCATTGCTCCACGCATCTACAAGGAAATCAGCGGCATTCTGGGAGCAACCCCTGACCCTTCGCCCGCTCCGTAGCGACCTGCTGTCCGATGTAGGATGATGGGTGTCGCTCAGGATTCGGTTGCTTGGAGCGCCGCGCATCGAGTGCGACGGTGAACCGGTGGCAGGACCGCGCGGGAACAAGGCGTGGGCGCTTCTGGCGTACCTGCTCCTCAGCCGCCAGCTCCCGAGTCGCCGGAAGCTCGCCGATCTGCTCTTCTCCGAAGCTGACGATCCGCTGGGCGCACTGCGATGGAGCCTCGCTCAGCTCCGGCAAGCGCTTCGACAGCCGAACGCTCTGCGGGGCGATCCGGTGGATCTTGCTCTCGAGCCAGGCACCGAGATCGATCTGTGGCGTCTTCGGTCCGTTCGTCTTCCTGAGGCGGACGAGATCGATGCCGTCACCGGCGAGCTGCTCGAAGGGATGACCTTCGCCACGGGCCCGGCATTCGAAGCGTGGCTCGTCGTGGAGCGCCGCCACCTGGCGGCGACCGCGCAGGCGCTGCTTCTTGAGCGGGCACAGGCGGAGCTGGGGG
>VBCP01000420.1 GCA_005888925.1 Betaproteobacteria bacterium
ATTCGAGATCGAGCCGGGGCTGCTCGACCCGCGCCACGTGGTCGAGGCGCTGGAAGAGGCTTTGCCGCACGACTGGGAGATGGTGAACTCGGGGGGCCACTGCTCATGGTTCTTCGCGCAGATGCCCTCGCGTCCACAGGAGAAGTTCCTCACCATCCGCGAGTTCGGCGCGATCGGCAACGGCATCGCGTTCGCCATGGGGGTGGCGGCGGCGCGCCCGGATCGAACCGTCGTGCTGTTCGACGGCGACGGCAGCCTGATGATGCACGTGCAGGAGCTTGAAACCATCAAGCGCCATCGGCTGAACATCCTCATCGTCGTGATGAACGATGGCGCGTACGGCTCCGAGCTGCACAAGCTCCGCTCGGAGGAGATGGCCGAGGATGGGTCGGTATTCGGCTACTGCGATTTCGCGGCCATTGCGCGCGGATTCGGGCTCCCGGGAAAGACGGTCAGGAATCTGGACGACCTGCCGAAGCTCGTGACGGAATTCGCCGCAAGCGGCGGCGGCGCGGTCTGGGACTTTCACGTCTCGGACAAGGTCGTGTCGCCGACCATACGCCGCGCCCATCCTCATCCTGCCAAGAAATAGATCGGCCTCGGGCTGACAGGCCTGGAAGTGTGTGGTGGCAAAGGCAGCGCCTCAGCGCATCGGCACGGTGCTGCGCTGGCCCTTGTCGCCGATCACGAACTCGAGGAATACCAGCTTGTCGCTGCTGCTCGCGTTGCGGTGCGCATGCACCGTGCCGGGCCGCACGTGCAGCGAATCGCCCGCTTTCAGCGTGACCGCGGGCTTGCCCTCCTCCTGCCAGATGCCGCTGCCTTCGAGCACGTAAAAGACGAGGTGCGAGGTGTGGTAGTGCTTCGGGTTCTCCGCTGAAGGCGCGTACGTGGTGCGCAAGACGCGGAATTCCTTCGCCGGCATGGCCGCGTCGTCGAAAACGGCGAGCGGCTGCGCGCTGATGCCGGGTTGCTGCGCATTCGCGAGGGCCGAAAGCCCGGCGAGCGCCAGTGCGAGCATGCGTGTCATGGCTTTCCCGTGTAAAGAAGCGGCCGCATAGAATCGGAATTCGGGCCAGGGTCGCAATTATTTCCCGGGCGACGGTTCTTGACGCGGGCTGCGACCGAAATAATTGCGACCCTGGCCCCGAATTCCGATGCGGCTCTCGATCCTCGACCAGTCCCCGATCATCAGCGGCCACGACGCGCGGCGCGCGATCGAGGAGACGCTGGCGCTCGCGCGGCGCGCGGACGAGCTGGGCTATCACCGCTACTGGCTCGCCGAGCACCACGCCATCGCCGCGCTCGGCGATCCGTGCCCCGAGCTGCTGGTCGCGCGGCTGGGAGCCGAGACGCGCAGGATCCGCATCGGCACCGGCGGGGTGCTGCTGCCCTATTACAGCGCGTTCCGCGTCGCCGAGAGCTTCCGCATGCTGGAGGCGCTCTATCCGGGACGCATCGATCTGGGCATCGGCCGCGCGCCCGGCGGCGATGCGCGCACCGCGCAGGCGGTCGCGGGCGGCGGCTTTCCCGACGCATCGCAGTTCCCCCAGCAGATCTGGCAGCTCGCCGGGCACCTCGACGGCACGCTGCCCGCCGACCATCCGTTCAAGGCGGTGCGCGTGCAGCCCGAGGTGAGCACCGCGCCCGAGATCTGGCTGCTCGGCTCCTCCGACTATAGCGGCGCGCTCGCCGCGCAGCTCGGGCTGCCGTTCTCGTTCGCGCATTTCATCAATCCGCACGGCGGCGACCAGGTGACGCGCGCATACAGGGAGGGTTTCCGTTCAGGCAGAGAACAGAAAGCGCGCGCGATGGTGTGCACCTTCCTCATCTGCGCCGAGACCGACGAGGAGGCGGAGCGCCTGGCCGCGCCGATCGACCTGCGCCGCCTGCACATGGCGCTGAACCTCGACTCGCCGATCCCCACGGATGCCGAGGCCGCGCAGCACCGCTACGGCGCGGACGAGCGCCGCTACGTCATGGGCCAGCGCGCACGCGCCGTCATCGGCAGCCCGGCGACCTGCCGCGCGGCGCTCGAGGAGATGGCGCGGCGCTACCAGGCCGACGAGGTGATGGTGCTGACGATCACCGGCGGCTACGAGACGCGCCGGCGCTCCTACGAGCTACTGATGGGCGCGTTCGAATAGCTTGAGCACCGCGGCGTGGCCGCCCGCGGCGGCATAGTCGCGCGGCGTGAGGCCTTCGCGGTTCTTCGTGCCGGGCTCCTTCGTCTGGCCGAGCAGCAGCCGCACCATCGCCGCTTCGCCGTTATGCGCGGCCGCATGCAGCGGCAGGTTGCCCTTCGCATCGGGAGCATTCGGATCGGCGTGCGCGCGCAGCAACATGCGCGCCACCGCGACGTTGGCTTCCAGCGCCGCCCAGAAGAGCGGCGACTCGCCGGCGCTGTTGGTCGCCCGCGGATCGGCGCCTGCCTTGATGAGCGCCGCGGCGAACCAGGCATCCTTCGGGAACGCGGCGTAGTGCAGCACCGTTTCGCCGCTCTCGGTGCGCGCGTTGACGTCGGCGCCGCCTTGCAGCAAGCGTTCGACCTGCTTGCGATCACCTTTCTCGACCGCCGTGTGCAGCGGGCTCTCGCCGGCATGGGCCGCGGCCATCGCGGCCGCCAGGATGCAGAGCGCGTGTCGCAAACTGCGCAAAGCGTGCTCAAGTCGTTGAATGCCTACCACTTGTAGTGATTGTGTCACATGAAGCTTTCTTGACTTCCCGCGGCCTGCGGGACTAGTCTGGCCCCCGGGATGTGTCCCCTCATTCCCATCTCTCCCCTTCATCACATCAGTCAGGAGTTCTCATGAACGTTTGGGCAAAAACAATCTGTCGTCTATTCATCGCGCTGATGGTCTGGATGCCGTTCCAGATCGCAACCGCAGGGATGATCGGCACCGATCAGGTCGTCGCCTCAAGCCCGCAGGCCGACCGCACCGCGGTCCTCAACTTCCTGAACCGCTCCGACGTGGCCGGCAAGCTGCAGACGCTGGGCCTCGATCCGTCGACCGCGAAAGACCGCGTCGGCGCGATGACCGACCAGGAAGTGCAATCGCTCGCCGGGCGCATCGAAGCCATGCCGGCAGGCGCCAGCGACGCAGGCGTGCTCCTGCTGATCATCCTGGTCGCCGCCGCGGTGTGGTGGTTCTGGCAGCGCTAAGCACGTCCGGCCGCCAGGCCTTGAAAAACGCCCGCTGCATAGCGGGCGTTTTTATTTTGCTCGCCCTCTGCGGCTGCGCGGGCCTCGCCCCGCAGACCGCCACGCTGCGCGAGACGCTGGCGCCGGCGCTGCACGAGCGCTTCGAGCTCACGCAGGTGCCTTTCTTTCCGCAGAGCGAGTACCAGTGCGGTCCGGCGGCCCTCGCCACCGCGCTCGCCGCCTCGGGCGTCAAGGTCACCCCGGAGGAGCTGGTGCCCGAGGTCTACCTTCCCGAGCGCAAGGGCAGCCTGCAGATCGAGATGCTCGCCGCCGCGCGGCGCCATGGCATGGTGTCGTACCAGCTCGCGCCGCGCTTCGGCGATCTGCTGCGCGAGATCGCCGCCGGCAATCCGGTGATCGTGCTGCAGAACCTCGGCCTGCGCGACGGCTGGCATTACGCCGTGGCGATCGGCTACGACTAC
>VBCP01000421.1 GCA_005888925.1 Betaproteobacteria bacterium
ATCGGGCAGCCATGCGTGCAGCGGCACCAGCCCCACCTTTGTCCCGTAGCCGAGCAGGAGGAACACGAACGCAAGGTTGAGGAGCGCAGGATCGAAACCGGGCGCATTTTCCACGAGCACGTTCCAGGCCATGGCATCCAGCCCTTCGCCGACGACCGCGTGTGCCGCGAGATACACCAGGATAGTCCCGAATAGCGCAAGGGCGATGCCGACGCTGCCCAGCAAAAAATACTTCCACGCTGCCTCGAGCGCGGCGGGCGTGCGATAGATTCCGACCATCAGCACGGTGGTCAACGTGGCGAGCTCAACCGCGACCCACATCAGGCCCACGTTATTGGATAGCAGCGCCAGGTTCATGCCGAACATGAGCATCTGGTACATCGCGTGGTAGAAGCGCAAGTAGGTCGGTGTCAGGCGGCCGATCTCCAGCTCGTGCGCGATGTAGCTGCCGCTGAACACGCTTGTCGTGAACCCGACAAAGGTGCTGAGCACGATGAACACGACATTCAGGTCGTCCACGATCAGGTAGCGTCCGGCGGCGGGCCGCTCCACGAACAAAACGGCCGCGGATACGAACGTCAGGAAGGTCGCGAGCGCATTGAGTCGCGCCGTTGTCCGGTCATCGGGCAACAGGGCCAGCAGGCCCGCGCTTACGGCAGGGATGACGAGAACCGCGGCGACGAAGAACGAACCGGGGGCCGTCATGGCTGCTCGCCGCGGTGCTCATGCAGGGCTTGGACGTCGACTGTCTCGAAGCGCTCGCGGATGCGGAACAGGAATACGCCGATCACGATGAGGGCGATCAGGATCGAAAAAGCGACGCTGATCTCCACCACTAGCGGCATTCCCTTGGCGCCCGTGGCGGCGAGAATCAACCCGTTCTCGATCGACATGAAGCCGATGACCTGGCTCACGGCGTTGCGCCGGGAGATCATCATTAGCAGTCCGAGCAAAACGACCGACAGGGCGAATGCCAGGTCTTCGCGGGCGAGCGTTCCAGCCGCGGCCGTTATCGGCAGCATCACCATGATGGAAAGAGCCACCAGGCCGATGCCGGCAAGCATCGTCTGGCCGATGCCCACGACCTGCTCGATCGTACGGTGAATTCCCAGCTGAACGATGATGCGATGCAGCGCGAGCGGAATCACGACCGCCTTGACGGCGAGGGCGATGGCGGCCGTGATGTACAGGTGGGGCGCGTGCTGGATGTGCGCCTGCCAGGCCACGGAGAGCGAAACTACCAGCGCATGCAACGCGAAGTTGTTGACCAGCCCGGTCATGCGGTCCTGGTAGAGGAGCATGAAGCTCACCAGCACCAGGCCGCCTGCGAACAGATGCGCGACGTCGAGGGCGAAGCGATCCATCAACCCGCCTGCGTCACGAAAAGCAGCAGCGCCGCAAGGAAGCCGAGCATCAGCGCCGCGCCGAGAAAATCGGGAACGCGAAACACGCGCATCTTCGCAATGGCCGTCTCGAACACCGCCAGGAGGAAGCCGCCGCCGGCGAGCTTGACCGCGTACAGCCCGACGCCGGCGAAGTAGGCGGCGAGCCCCTGACCTGACACCGCGATCCCCCACGGGAAGAACACGCAGACGATGACGGAAAGGTAGAGCAGAAGCTTCAGGTGCGAGGCGGTTTCGATCAGCGCCAGATGACGCCCGGAGTACTCGAGAATCATCGCTTCGTGCACCATGGTGAGCTCGAGGTGCGTGGCCGGGTTGTCCACCGGAATGCGCGCATTTTCCGCGATCGCGACCATGATGAGCGCGACCAGCGCGAGCGCGAGCGACACGCGCAGGCCGACCTCCGGTCCTTGCATGGATGCCGCGATCGTCGATAGCTGGGTGGAGCCGCCGAGCAGCGAAAGGGTAAACACCACCATCAGCATCGCCGGCTCGGCGAGCGATGCGATCATCATCTCGCGGCTCGAGCCGATCCCGCCGAAGCTCGTGCCGACATCGAGCCCCGCCAGCGCGAGCATGAAGCGCGCGCTCCCCAGCAGGGCGACGATCGCGATCATATCCGCGGCGTTGCTGAAGACCAACCCGGTAGCGAACGTGGGGACCAGCGCGGCAGCGGCCCAGGTGGTGGCGAAGACCAGGTAGGGCGCGACGCGGAATACCCAGGACGCGGAATGCGCAAGCACGACTTCCTTGCGCAGGAGCCGAAGCAGGTCGCGGTACGGCTGCACGAGCGGCGGTCCCTGCCGGCGCAGCAGATGCGCCTTGAGCTTGCGCACATAGCCGGTAAGTAAGGGCGCGAACGCGAGCACCAGCAACATCTGGCCGAACTGAACGGTCAATTCGAAGACTACTGCCACGCTGCCAGCACCGTGAGCAGCAAGACGAGCGCGCCAAACACCAAGGTCAGGTAGCCGCGAATGGTCATGAATTGCACCTTGTTGAGCCAGCCGGCGGCGAATGTCACCACGGCGCCGATAGGCACGTACAGCACATCCCACAGCACGTCGCGCAACCGCACCCGCAGTTGCGCCGCGCGCGAATCGCCGGGGGCGGGTACGTCAACTTCCTCGCGCGCCCGGAACACCACGGTACCGAACACTTTTCGGATCGGCTGAGAAAAGCTGCCGGCGGTGTATTGCGTCACCGGGCTCGGGTCGGGAAAGCCGCAATCCCAGGGTGCGGATCTACGGGTTGCGTTCGAGGCCCAGCGATGAATGACTTCGGCGCCGAGCCCGGCGGCCAGCGCGATAAATGCGAACAACAGCAGGCCGTTGTACGAGCTGCGGCTCTCGGCAATCGGCACGATCGTCAGCCATTGCAGCCCTTCCTGCGAGGGCAGCCGCGCGCCTGCGAGCGCACGGGTGACGGGCGCCAGCGCGTCGATGAAATAGCCGGGCAGGACGCCGGCTACCAGGCACAGCGCCACCAGCACGAACATGGCGGCCAGCGAGCGCGCATCGGTCTCAACGGCATCGCGCGCGACTTGAGTGCGCGCTCGACCCAGAAACGTGATGCCGAATGCCTTGACGAAGCAGGCCGCCGCAAGCGCGGCGGAAAGCGCGAGTAGCGCGCCGATCGCAGGCACGAGGAACTTCAGCAGCCATTGGGGAAGCGCGGGGCTGAGAAGAATCGCCTGAAAAGTAAGCCACTCGGAGACGAAGCCGTTGAACGGCGGCAGGGCGGAGATCGCCGCCGACCCGATCAGGAACGCGAAAGCCGTGAGCGGCATTCGATGGATCAATCCCCCCAGGTGCTCCATGTCGCGCTCGCCGGTGGCGGTCAGCACCGCGCCCGCCCCGAAGAACAGCAGGCTCTTGAACACGCAGTGATTGAAGACGTGAAACAGCGCCGCGGTCAGCGCGAGAGCAGCCGCGGCGGGCATCGCGTTTGCCTGGAAGGCGAGCGAAAGTCCTAGCCCGATGAAGATGATGCCGATGTTCTCCACCGTGTGATAGGCGAGCAGGCGCTTGAGGTCATGCTCCATGAGCGCGTGGAGCACGCCCATGATTGCCGTCACGCCGCCCATCAGCGCGATCAGCGCACCCCACCACCAGGCTGGCGTGCCGAGCAGGTCGAACACGATACGCACGAACCCGTAGACCGCCACCTTGGTCATGACGCCGCTCATCAGCGCCGAGACGTGGCTCGGAGCGGCGGGATGCGCAAGAGGCAGCCAGACATGCAGGGGCACGATCCCGGCTTTGGAGCCGGCGCCGATCAGCGCGAGCGCGAGAACGGCGCCTGCGATTCCCGTCGAAGGCATCGCGCTGCGGATGCCCTCGAACGCGTAGCCGCCCGCGGCGCCGGCGAGCAGGCCGAAGGCAAGCAGCAGCGCGAGCGTGCCGAAACTTGCCATGAGCAGGTACAGATAGCCGGCAGCGGCATTGCCGGGCCGGCGATGGTGCGCCATCACCAGCGCCCAGGACGAAAGCGACATGAACTCCCAGGCAAACAGGAACGTGAACGCGTCGTCGGCGAGCACGACGAGGTTCATCCCGGCGAGGAATGCCGGAAAGAAAGGCAGCACGCGCCCGGGCGCTTCCTCGTGGCGGCCATATCCAAGCCCGTATAGGCTCGCAGTAGCACCGCCGAGGTTGACGACCACGAGGAAGAAAGCCGCCAGCGCGTCAAGCCGCAGATGTGCGCCTACCCAGGGAAGCCCGACCGGCAGCACCAGCTCGCCGGCGCTCGCCTCACCGTCAAGAAGGCGCAAAGCCGCGATCAAGAAGGCGAGCGTTGAGATGAACAACGCCGCGGTATAGACCAGCGTGGTTGCTGCGCGTTGGCGCGCGGCTACGGCCCCTGCGATGCTTGTCGCGAGGAGCGCGCCAACGCACCACAAGAGGCCACCCAAAGCCACAGTGCCGTTTCCCTTCTACCGGGGCTCGCCGAGGCCGGCTATGACGCTATCGCTTGGCTGCCGGCTCGTTCCCGCTTGTTGTGCTTGTGAACCGATTTAACATAGCCCATTGCCGGGTGGCTGTAAATTCGCTCGCACTGCGCTGCCGCAGCCGCCGCGCATCTACAGCGTGAACTGGAAGGCGCTGGCTCACCGCGTCTGCACGGGCGTCACTACCGCGCGGCCCTTCTTCCAGGTGTTTTCTTTACCGATGGCGAACAGACCGAAGAAACTCGTCGCCGCGACCTGTGCAATGCTCGCTTTCGCTTTGCGCGGCGGGGGTTGCCGGTTCCACAGTCTCGTTGCATCTTATACGCTTCTGCTACTATTGAAATTATAATTTAATTAACATTCGATCCATGCCCATGGAAAATCGGACCGCGCGGCTCACGATCCTCATCGACCCGCGCAAGAAAAAGATCTTCGAGGATATTTGCGCCACCCAGGATGTGACGCCCTCGCAGGTGGTGCGCAGCCTGATCCGCGAATACATCGAGAAGCGCACCGGGCGCCCGTGGACGCCGGGCAAGCGCTAGGCCACTAGCGACCGCGGCGCACGATGGCGCGCGCCGCCAGGAGCCCGCACAAGCCCGCCCCCACCACCACCAGCCAGTCGCGCCGCCGCCAGCGGCCCGGCGCGTTGCGCGGCATGGATTTGATCGCCTGCGTCGCGGTCTGCGGCGCTGCCGCGCCGGTGAGCGAGGCGAGCCGCTGCGTGGCCTCGGCTGAATCGAACGAGGACGCGAGGCCGTGCGCCGGCGACGGCGCCTCCTCGGTGGCGCGATCGGCTTCGCGCGTGCGGCTCACCGGCTGCGCGAGCACGCTGCTCTGCGCCGCGGGGTCGACGAGCTTCGGCTGTGGCGGCGTCGGCGCGAGCGCTACCGGCCGCAGCGGCTGGGTATGGGTGGCCGTCGCCGGATTGACTGCGGGGCCCGCGGCGGCGAGCTGGCGCTCGCACTCGCGCAGATCGCGCGCGAGCTCGGCGGCGTCCGGGTAACGCTCCTCGAGCGGCTTGGCGATCATCTTCGCGACGATGTAGTCGAGCAGCTCCGGCACCGCCTCGTTCACGCTGCTCGGCGCGGGCGGCACGAAATTCACGATCTGGTACATGAGCGCGGTGACGTTCTCGCCGTTGAACGGCGCCGCACCGCACAGCATTTCATACAGGATGACGCCGAGCGAAAAGATGTCGGAGCGATGGTCGGCGCGCTTGCCGATCACCTGTTCGGGCGACATGTACTTCGGCGAGCCGAGCAGCATCCCGGTCTGCGTGAGGTCGCGCGAGCCGCGCATGCGCGCGATGCCGAAGTCGGTGATCTTCACCGGCCCGCTGGCGAGCACCATGATGTTGGCCGGCTTGATGTCGCGGTGGACCACGCCACGCTGGTGGGCGTAGGCCAGCCCTTCGGCGATCTGCGCGGCGATCGACAACGCCTGCGCCACGCGCAGCGGCCGGCCTTCGCCGACCAGCGTGCGCAGCTCCACGCCCTCGATGTATTCCATCGCCATGAAGACCACGTCGCCCGCCTTGCCGACGTCGTGGATCGTGACGATGTTCGGATGGTTCAGGCTGCCGGCGGCGCGCGCCTCCTGATAGAAGCGCTTCTCGTACTTGTCGGCGTATTCCCGCTCGAGCGTGATGTTGACGGTCTTGACGGCGACCGGGCGCTCGAGCACCGAGTCGAGCGCCTTGTACACCACGCCCATGGCGCCGCGGCCGAGCTCCGACTGGATGACGTAGCGGCCGAGCTGCGCGGGCTCCACGCTGGCGCCCATCAGCGGCCGGCCTTCACCGCGCGGAAGATCGGCCCCCAGACGGGGTGGCCGGCTTCGGCCGGATCGAGCTCGAGGGTCGGATCGGCGCTCAGCGCCCTGCGGAATTCATCGCGGCACGGCCGCTCGCGGCCTGCCGCGCAATGGATGAAGGCGAGGTGCTTGTGCGCATTGGCGCGCTCCTTGTCGCCGAGCCCTTCCTTGATCGCACCCTGGAAGCTCTTGGCCGATTCGGCATAGTCCCCCGCTTCATACTGCTGCAGCGCCAGCTTGAACGGCGCGGGGGACGCCTTGAGCGAGCTGAATACCGGGCCCCATGCCGGGTGGCCAGCCTCCGCAGGGGTCAGCTCCAGCTGCGGACTGATGCTCAGCGCTTTGCGGAATTCCTCGCGGCACGCCCGGTCCCGCCCGGACGCGCAATGGATGAACGCGAGGTGCTTGTGCGCGTTCGCCTGCTCGCCATCGGTCAATCCGAGATCGATCGCGCCCTGCAGGTTGCGCGCGGCTTCCGCATAGTCGCCATTCTCGTAGTCGCCTAGCCCGGTGCCCAGCGCCCCCGCCCCCTTGCTCAGCTGAAGCAGTTCGCGCAGCGGCTGCGAGCTGCAGCCCCAGAGCATGACGAGGAGCGCCACGACCATCAGCCCGCGCAGCCTCATCGGAAGCGATGCCGGATCTTGACCGCCTCGCCCGCCTTGACCTGCACGCGCTCCACGTGCGCCGGAAAGGTCGAGTTGCGGATCTCGATGGTGTGCGCTCCGGGCGGAACGTCCAGCACACGAAGCGGCGGGCTCACGCCGCGGCTCCTGCCGTCGACCAGCACTTCGCCCCACGGTGCGACGGCGAGCTCGAGGCGCCCGGCGCCGGCTGGCACGGCGGCTCGCTTTTCCTTCTTGGGTGCCGCGGGCGCTGCGGCTGGCGGCGTCACCGGTGCCGGCGCTTGCGCCACGGGCTTGGGCTCCGGCGCCGGCGGTTCCAGCAGGGCGCGCGCGCCAACGCCGCCGGCAACGATCACGAGCAATACCACGCCCGCCGCGAGCAGCGCCGAGCGGCGCAGGCCGAGCGGCCCGGTGCGCGCGAGCCAGCTGGCCGTCGCTTCGTCCTCGAGCGTCTGCGCCACGGTGTCGGCGAACCGTCGGCTCGCCGGCGTGCCGCCGACCACGGAATACACGTCGTGCTCGCGCACGTGCTTGTCGGTGCGCGCGCCTTCGTGGTGGAAGAGATTCGCGTAATCGCGCGACAGGCAGGATACGACCTCGTAGAACGAGCGCGACACGAGCAGCTGTCCGGGGCGGGCGAAGCTCATCACGCGCTGCGCGACATTGATGCCGTCGCCGATGATGTTCATCTGCCCGTTCAGGTCCTTCACCAGTCGCACCGGGCCGAGATTCACGCCCAGGCGGACCGCCACCGCGCCGGCGCTGTCGCGCACCGCCATGGACGCGAACAGGGCATCTTCCGGGTCGCCCATGAAGGTTACCGCCGCGCCGTCGCCGGTGTCGAGAATGATGCGGTCGCGCGCCGGCACCTGCTCCAGCGCCTTGGTGAGCACGCGATTGAACTCCTGCTTGAGCTGCAGCTGGTCGGAAACCGGCTTCTTGGAGTACTCGACGATGTCGAGGAAGAGCACGCTGCAGACGAGCGTGCGGCCGGAGCTCTCCATCGGCGTATTTTATTTCACGCGCATGCCGGGCTCGGCACCGGCATCGGGAGAAACGAGAAATATGCCCGGGCCCTCACCCGAGGCCGCGAGGACCATGCCCTCGGAGACGCCGAACTTCATGGTGCGCGGCTGCAGATTCGCCACCACCACGGTGAGGCGCCCTTCGAGCTTTTCCGGCGCATAGGCCGACTTGATCCCGGCGAACACGGTGCGCGTGGCGCCGCCAAGCTCGAGCGTGAGCTTGAGCAGCTTGTCGGCGCCGTCGACCCGCTCCGCGCGCGCGATGCGCGCGACGCGCAGGTCGAGCTTGTTGAAGTCGTCGATGCTGATGGCGTCGTTCACGGCATGCTCCTTGGCCGCAGGCAGCGGCGCCGAGGCGATATCGAACAGCTGCGCGAGCTGCTTCTGCTCGACGCGGCCCAGCAGGTGGCGGTATTCGTTGATGCGATGCGCGGCCGGCAGCAGCTCACGCGCATCGCTCCAGCGCAGCGCAGCCACATTCAGAAAGCGCTCGGCCTGCGCCGCCACCTGCGGCAGCACTGGCTTGAGGTAGATCGTCAGCAGGCGAAAGAGGTTGAGCGCGGTGGAGCAGACCTGGCGCAGCTCGGCTTCCGCGCCCGCCTGCTTGGAGAGCTCCCAGGGCTTCTTCTCGTCGACGTACTGGTTGGCGACGTCGGCGAGGCGCATGACTTCGCGCAGCGCCTTGCCGAACTCGCGTTGCTCGTACAGCGCGGCGATCTCGCCGGCGCGGCCCTGGAACTCCCCCGGCAGGCCGCCGGCGCTGTCGCCGAGCGTGCCGCCGAATTTGCGGTTGATGAACACCGCGCAGCGGCTCGCGATGTTGACGTATTTGCCGACGAGGTCGCTGTTCACCCGGGCGATGAAGTCTTCCGGGTTGAAGTCAATGTCCTCGACGTTGGCGTTCAGCTTCGCTGCGAGGTAGTAGCGCAGCCATTCCGGATTCATGCCGACGCTGAGATAGCGCAACGGATCGATGCCGGTGCCGCGCGACTTCGACATTTTTTCGCCCATGACAGTGAGGTGGCCATGGGAGTACACGTTGGTGGGGATCTTGTAGTCCGAATACCTCAGCATCGCCGGCCAGAACAACACGTGGAAGTACTCAATGTCCTTGCCGATGAAGTGAATCTGCTCGGTCTGCGGATTCTTCAGGAACGCATGGAAGTCGATACCTTTCCTCGCGCAGTAGTTTTTGAAGCTGGCGAGGTAGCCGATCGGGGCGTCGAGCCAGACGTAGAAGTACTTCCCGGGCGCATCCGGGATTGGAATGCCGAAGTACGGCGGGTCGCGTGAGATGTCCCAGTCGCTCAGTCCGGCATCGCCTTCGAGCCACTCCTTCGCCTTGTTGGCGACCTGCGGCTGCAACTTGCCGTCCTGGGTCCAATCCCGTAGGAAGCGCACGCATTCCGGCGCCGACAGCTTGAAAAAGAAATGCTCCGAGGATTTCAGGACCGGTTTCGCGCCCGAGAGCACCGAGTACGGATTCTTCAACTCTGTGGCCGCGTATACGGTGCTGCAGTTCTCGCATGCATCCCCGTACTGATCCTTGGCGCCGCAGTTCGGGCATTCGCCCTTGATATAGCGATCGGCAAGGAACATGCCCTTTACCGGATCGAAAAATTGCTCGACCGGTTTTGTGTAGATGAGCCCAGCGCGCTTCAGCTTGAAGTAGATGTCGTGCGAAAGCTCCACGTTCTCCGGCGAATGAGTCGAGTGCCAGTTATCGAAGGAGATGTGAAATCCATCGAGGTACTGCTTGCGACCCCGAGAGATCTCCTCGACGAACGCCTCGGGGGTTTTGCCGGCCTTCTCGGCCGCGAGCATGATCGGCGCGCCATGCGCATCGTCGGCGCCGACGAAATGCACCTCATGGCCTTGCATGCGCTGGAATCGCACCCAGATATCGGCCTGGATGTATTCCATGATGTGGCCGATGTGGAACGGGCCGTTCGCGTACGGCAAAGCAGTGGTGACGAAAAGCTTGCGGGCGGCAACGCGGGAAGCCATGGGGGACGGCGATTTTAGCTTACACTTCAATCATGTCCGTGAGTGAAAGCAGCGTTCAGGACGCGCTCCGCAAGCTCGTTGATCCCAACACCGGCAAGGACTACGTAAGCACCCGTTCGGCGCGCAACATCAAGGTGTCAGGCGACGATGTCTCGCTCGACATCGAGCTCGGCTATCCCGGCAAGAGCCAGCACGAGCCGATCCGCCGGCAGGTGACGCAGGCGCTCAAGCAGGCCGGCGCGGCTGCGGTGGCACTGAAGGTGAGCTCGAAGGTTGTACCGCACGCGGTGCAGCGCGGTGTCAAGCTGATTCCCGGCATCAAGAACATCATCGCCGTCGCCTCGGGCAAGGGCGGCGTCGGCAAATCGACCACCGCGGTGAACCTCGCGCTTGCGCTCTCCGCCGAAGGCGCCTCGGTCGGCGTGCTGGATGCCGATATCTACGGGCCCTCGCAGCCGATGATGCTCGGCATCGCCGGCCGGCCCGAATCGAAGGACGGCAAGAGCCTCGAGCCGATGGAAGGCCACGGCCTTCAGGCGATCTCCATCGGTTTCCTGATCGACACCGACACGCCGATGGTCTGGCGCGGGCCGATGGTGACGCAGGCGCTGGAGCAGCTCCTGAAAGACACCCGCTGGCGCGAGCTCGACTACCTGGTGGTCGACCTGCCGCCCGGCACGGGCGACATCCAGCTCACGCTCGCCCAGAAGGTGCCGGTCACCGGCGTGGTGATCGTCACCACGCCCCAGGACATCGCGCTGATCGACGCGAAGAAGGGTTTCAAGATGTTCGAGAAGGTCGGCATCCCGATCCTCGGCGTCGTCGAGAACATGTCGTTCCACGTCTGCCCGAAGTGCGGCCACCAAAGCCACATCTTCGGCTCCGGCGGCGCAGAGCGCATGTCGCTGGAATACGGCACCGAGCTCCTCGGCCAGCTGCCGCTCGACGAGGCGATCCGCAGCCAGGCCGATTCCGGCAAGCCGACCGTGGTGTCCGATCCGGACGGGCCGGTGGCCGAGATCTACCGGCGCATCGCGCGGCGCTGCGCGGTGAAGATCGCCGAGTCGCAGCGCGACATGACCTCCAAGTTCCCCAACATCGTGGTGCAGAACACGTGAGCCTCAAGTCGGATCGCTGGATCCGGCGGATGGCGGCCGAGCACCGCATGATCGAGCCCTTCGAGGCCGGCCAGGTGAAGGAAGTCGGCGGGCGCCGCGTGGTGTCCTACGGCACCTCGAGCTACGGCTACGACATCCGCTGCTCGACCGAATTCAAGATCTTCACCAACATCAATTCCACCATCGTCGACCCCAAGGCCTTCGACGAGAAGAACTTCGTCGACTACCGCGGCGAGGTGTGCATCATCCCGCCCAACTCCTTCGCGCTCGCCCGGACCGTCGAGTACTTTCGCATCCCGCGCAACGTGCTGACCATCTGCCTCGGGAAATCGACCTACGCGCGCTGCGGCATCATCGTCAACGTCACGCCGCTCGAGCCCGAATGGGAGGGCCACGTGACGCTGGAGTTCTCCAACACCACGCCCCTGCCGGCGCGGGTCTACGCCAACGAGGGCGTGGCGCAGGTGATCTTCATCGAGTCCGACGAGCCCTGCGAGACCTCCTACCGCGACCGCGGCGGCAAGTACCAGGGGCAAAAAGGCGTCACGCTGCCGCGTATCTAGCGCCTGCGTTTTGCGCGACCACTATAGCTAGTGGTTCGTCCCCCGCCGGGCGCTATAGGGACCGTAAAAACCCTGCAAAAACTCTTGACTCGCGGGGAATATTCTCCATAATCGGCGCAACGTTTTTTGGCCGGTCACTTTCTCGCGAGGAAAAGGAGGTCATCATGACAAGACAGAGGAACTCGTATCCGGTGTACGAGGTTTGCGTTCGGGACATTCCTGAGACCTAGGTCCGCTCGACCGACCTTTTGGGGGATTTGGAGATATGGGCGATCGCCCTCCTAGTAGCATCGCACGCGTAAGACAAAACACAGTAGCCAGGCAGCAGCCGCAAGAGCAGCTCTTCGACACGCATCCCGAGGTCAGCCTCGACTTCGAGATCGTGCGCCAGGCGGCAAGCCAGAAGTACACCCGACCGTTCCTGATCGTCGACACGGCCATCGTGCGCGGCAAGGTGCGGCGCTTCCGCGCGGCCATGCCCCGCGTGCGCCCGCACTACGCCGTCAAGGCGAACCCTGACCGGCGCGTGCTCAAGGTGCTGGTGCAGGAAGGCTGCGGCTTCGAGATCGCCTCGACCGCCGAGCTTGACCTGCTGGCCGCGCTCGGCGTGCCGGCGGCGGAGATCTTCTACTCGAACCCGATGAAGTCGCGCGACTCGATCGCCTATGCGGCGGCCAAGGGCGTGGAATGGTTCGTGATCGACAGCCTGGACGAGCTGCGCCGGGTGTTCGAGGTCAAGCCCGACGCGAAGCAGTATCTGCGCATCGCCGCGCCGAACATCGGCAGCGACTGGCCGCTATCGGGCAAATTTGGCGCGGGCGCGACCGATGCCCGCGAGATCGTCGCGGCGGCGGCAAAGATGGGGGCGGATCTCGCCGGCGTCACTTTCCATGTCGGCTCGCAGTGCCGCAACCCGCAGAACTGGCGCGTCGCGCTGGAAAAGGCGCGCAACCTCTTCGAGCACATGTCGAAGGCGGGGCTCAAGCCGCGCCTGCTCAACATCGGCGGCGGGTTCCCGGTGCGCCATGTGAAGCCGATCCCATCGATCGAGATGATCGGTGCCGTGGTCAACGAGGGGCTGAAGGCCTTCCCCGAGGACACCCAGGTGATCGCCGAGCCGGGCCGCTATCTCGTTTCCGACGCCGGCTACTTCGTGTGCCGGGTGCTCGGCACGGCCACGCGTGCGGGCAAGCGGTGGATGCACTGGGACGCGGGTCTCTTCGGCGGGGTGATCGAGGCGAGCGAGGGACTCAAGTACAAGGTCCGCACCGACCGTGCCGGCCCGGACGTGTCCTGGACGGTCGGCGGCCCGACCTGCGACTCGGTTGATATCGTGATGCGCGAGGAGCCGCTGCCTTCGGACCTGCAGGAAGGCGACTTCATCTATATCCGCAACGCCGGCGCCTACACCACGGCTTACGCGAGCCAGTTCAACGGTTTCCCGTTGCCGGAGGTGCGGGTGTTCGAGTCTAAGCAGTAGGTTCGTACAGGACGAAGTCGAACTTCGTCCCATCCGCAGCGGTGTGGTGCTCGCGCTGGGTCTCGCGCCAGCGCGAGCGGTCGTACTGCGGAAACCAGGTATCGCCTTCGTAGTTTCGGTAGATTTCCGTCAGCACGAGGCCGGCGGCGACCGGCAGGCATTCGGCAAATAGCTGCCGACCGCCGATGACGAAGACGACGCTCTCGCCGGCGCAAAGAGCGAGCGCAGCTTCGAGCGAGCTCGCGACCGCCGCCCCTGGCGCCTCGTAGCCGGCGGTGCGGGTGACTACGATGTTGTCGCGTCCCGGAAGCGCTCGCCCGAGTGACTCCCAGGTGCGCCGGCCCATGATCACCGGGTGACCGAGGGTCAGCCGCTTGAAGTGCTTGAGGTCTTCGGGCAGATGCCAGGGCAGCTGCCCGTCGCGCCCGATGACGCCGTTGGCGGCGACGGCGGCGACAAGATAGATCTTCGGACCGATTTGCTTCGACATTCCCGCGGAATTTTGCTGAAATTATAAGTAGATGCAGTATCGATGCCTGGTCGCTGCCGCGCTCCTCGGGATTGCAGCCTGCGCGGCGCTGGATCCCCGCACGCCGCAGATTGTCGCTGTAGACGCTGTTCTGGCCGAGGTGGCCCAGACGACGCGGACTGCCCCCGGCGAGCAGAAAGCCGCCCTCACGCGCGCAGAACGGGCGTTTCTCGGCGAAGCCTCGCCGGTCAACCGCCTGCGCCTTGCCACGCTTCTGGCGAGTCTGCCTGAGCCCCTGCACGACGACGCGCGCGCGGCAGAATTGCTCGAACCGCTCGCCGACGGCAATGTTCCCGGGTATGGACGCTTTGCCGCCTGGCTTGCCGGCCAGGTGGCCGAACACGCGCGCCTGTCGCGCGAGCTCGAGCGCGCCGCGCGGGAGCGCCAAGTCGGCGACAAGGAGCGCGACAAGCGCGAGGAGGCCCTGCGCCAGCAGCTCGAGGCCCTGCGCGGCATCGAGCGCGGCATCCTGGAGCGGGAAGAGCGGCTGCGGCGCCGCGAGAATTGATCAGCCCGGCTGGAACGCCCAGCGCCGGGTCAGCGCGATGACCAGCGCGCCGACCAGCGCGAAGCCGCCGAGCACGTAGAACCCGGCGACGATGCCGTAGCGGTCGGCGAGAAATCCCATGATAAGCGGCGTGCTGAGGTGCGACACGCTCCAGCCGAGGCCCCCAAGTGCCAGCGCCGAGCCTCGTTCAGCCGGGGCGCTTGCTTCCGAGATGGTGATCTGGAAATACAAGGTCATCGCTGCGGTGCCGGCACCGACGACGAGCATCCAGAACGCGATGGGAGCGACGTGATTCACCGTGGGGACCAGCCCGACGGCGGCGGCGACTGCCAGCCCGCAGACCACCGGCCACAGCGTTTGCGGTCCACTACGCACGAAACGCGCAGCGAGCAGGCTCGCGAAGATGGAGCCGACTGCCCGCAGCCCGAGCAGGATGCCCGAGGTGCCTTCCCCGTGGCCAAACTGCGCCAATAACAGCGGATAGAAGGACATCGTGAGCGAAAAGGGCAGCGCCGAGAGGTACGCGCAAAGCATGGTGTAAAGCATGATGCGCTTGCGGAGGAGGGGCAGGTACCCCGCCAGCGGATGGCGCGCCGCCCCAGGCGCTCTTGCACCCCTGGCCGGCGTTGCCAGGCCGGCGAAGAGCGAGATGATCCCCGTGGCGGCCAGCACGGCGAACGTCGCTTGGAAGCCGGCTGCCGCCAGCACGAAGCCACAGAGCACGGTACCGACGATCTGGCCGAAATTGGTGACCGCGTTGAGCCTCCCGAGCTGCAGGCCGCGCTCTCCGGGGAGCTCGCTCGCCATGGCCCAGGTCGCCGGCCAGAAGGCCGCGCGCGAAAGGATGAGGGCGACCTGCCCGGCCATCAGCATCCAGAAGCCGTGCGCGAAGATGAACCAGATGCCCGCGGCGATCACCACGAAGCACGAGCCCAGCATGATGAGCCGCCCGCCGATGCGATCGGTATAAGCGCCGCCGACGAGGTTTAGCGGCGCCTGCGCGAGCACCGGGGCGGCGAACAGTGCCCCGATCTCGGCGTTGGACATGCCCTGCGAGTACGCGTATAGCGGTACGGCGAGCCAAGTCATGCCCAGCCCGAAGTTCCATGCCGCAGACGCGATGAAAAAGGGCCTGTGCTGCACCCGCCATTATCGGCATCGCGCTGTAAGGCCGCGGCTGGCGTTTCGACCAACCAGCGTGCGAATCGTGCTCGCGGTGTTTGCCGCTCTTTTCATGGCCCAAGCCCACGCGCAGAAGTGCATGGCGCGCTCCGGCGAGCGGACCACGGCGCTGGTCGAGCTCTACACCTCGGAAGGCTGCAGCAGCTGCCCTCCAGCGGACCGCTGGCTCTCCAGCCTCGGCAAGACCTATCGCTCCGAGCAGGTCGTGCCGCTGGCGCTGCACGTCGATTATTGGGACTACATCGGCTGGAAGGATCCCTACGCCAAGCGCGAGTTCTCGCAGCGCCAGCGCAGGCTTTCGCAGTTGCAACGCCTCGCGCTGGTGTACACCCCGCAGGTGCTCCTGCAAGGCTCGGATTTCCGTTCCTGGGGTGGCGCCGAATTCGAGCGCGCCTTGGAGCGCATCAATGCGCAGCCCGCACGCGCAAGGCTAGAGCTGGAAATCCTCGCCACCACGCCCGATGCGCTGCAGCTTCGGGCGCAAGCGACGATTCCCGATCCGGCGCAACGCCCCGATGCGGCGCTCTATGTAGCGGCGTACGAGAACCGGCTGGAGAGCCGTGTTTCGGCAGGGGAGAACCGTGGCCGCCTCTTGACGCACGATCACGTCGCCCTCGAGTGGCAGGGCCCCTACGCCCTGGGCGAGCGGCAGCTCAAGCTCGCCCTGTTGCCCAGAGCGAAAACCGCCGACTCCGGTGTCGTGGCGTTCGTCCAGAATCGGCGCACCGCCGAAGTGCTCCAGGCCCTGGTGCTTGCGGCCTGCTCGGCCTAACGTTTTGAACGGGCCGGGCCCGCCGGCCGATTTTCCTTTATATTCGCGCCGGTACGCCCGCCGGGGGGGCGGGGGCACATAGGAGCGTCCATGCAAGCGACGCAGATCCGCCAGAAGGACGGCGTCTTTTACTTCGTCAGCTACCGGGCCAAAGACCTGATGGCGAAG
>VBCP01000422.1 GCA_005888925.1 Betaproteobacteria bacterium
CAAGAATCACTTCCGACATCTTGGCGCGGATCGTGTAGTCCTGATACGCCGGCAGCGCGACGGCCGCCAGAATGCCGATGATCGCGACTACGATCATCAGTTCGATCAGGGTGAAGCCCTTCTGCAGCGTTCTCATTCGGTGCCTCCCTATCTAGTTGGTGTTATACCCGCCTGGTACGAGCACGAGCAACGCTCTACGAGCAACCTTCATGCCACGAGCCAGCACGAGAATGGTCAGTTCGGTCATACCTTTCCGCCCCCAAAACAAAAAAGGCACCCCGAGGGGTACCTTTTTTATTGAAGCTAGGCTGGACTATTAGCCGCGGCAGGAGCCGGGCAGATATTTCGGGCTGACGGTGGTGCCGTCGGCCGCCAATCCGCAGCGCCACCCGTACAGGGTCTGGCTTGTGGCAGCCGTCATCGCGGCCGTCGTGGTGGCGGTCGATAGCGGGACCAGCGTGACGAACTTGGTGTCCACCACGGTGCCGATGCCCTGCACGGTGGCCTTCACCCCGCCGTTGAGGTCGGTCGTGACGGCATTGACGTACTTCGTCATTTGCGAGGCGGTGAGAATCTCGCAGCCCCAGCCGTTGACTGACGGCGCCGTGGTGGGCCCGGACTGATACACCTCGGTGATCGACGTGCGGCACGAACTCATCGCAAGAATCACTTCCGACATCTTGGCGCGGATCGTGTAGTCCTGATACGCCGGCAGCGCGACGGCCGCCAGAATGCCGATGATCGCGACTACGATCATCAGTTCGATCAGGGTGAAGCCCTTCTGCAGCGTTCTCATTCGGTGCCTCCCTATCTAGTTGGTGTTATACCCGCCTGGTACGAGCACGAGCAACGCTCTACGAGCAACCTTCATGCCACGAGCCAGCACGAGAATGGTCAGTTCGGTCATACCTTTCCGCCCCCAAAACAAAAAAGGCACCCCGAGGGGTACCTTTTTTATTGAAGCTAGGCTGGACTATTAGCCGCGGCAGGAGCCGGGCAGATATTTCGGGCTGACGGTGGTGCCGTCGGCCGCCAATCCGCAGCGCCACCCGTACAGGGTCTGGCTTGTGGCAGCCGTCATCGCGGCCGTCGTGGTGGCGGTCGATAGCGGGACCAGCGTGACGAACTTGGTGTCCACCACGGTGCCGATGCCCTGCACGGTGGCCTTCACCCCGCCGTTGAGGTCGGTCGTGACGGCATTGACGTACTTCGTCATTTGCGAGGCGGTGAGAATCTCACAGCCCCAGCCGTTGACTGACGGCGCCGTGGTGGGCCCGGACTGATACACCTCGGTGATCGACGTGCGGCACGAACTCATCGCAAGAATCACTTCCGACATCTTGGCGCGGATCGTGTAGTCCTGATACGCCGGCAGCGCGACGGCCGCCAGAATGCCGATGATCGCGACTACGATCATCAGTTCGATCAGGGTGAAGCCCTTCTGTAGTGTTCTCATTTGGCGCTCCCTCTGTGTTGGTGACAAATCGATCGGTGGGTTCTATACCCGACCTGCCTAATACTCGCAGCTTTCATGCCACGCGCTGGATCCGCCAGACGAGCCACGGCACGTTAAAAACGTCGCTCTAATCCAGGCCCAGTGCCCATTTGTGTCCAGAGCTGTCAATTTTGGTCACTCTCGGCGCCCCTCTCAGGAGCGTGCCGATGGGCGCGCGGCCGATGCGATGGCCATGTAGGCGAGGAATTTTTGCGTGACCAATTCCACAAACGGCGCCGGATATCCGGCTTCCTTCAACCCCCACTTGATGCGATTGCCGAAGCACGCTTTCTGGTAGAGATTCGGCCGGCGTTCGACGGCGAAAGCGCTGATGCGAGAAAATATTCGATCGAGCGTCTTCATCGCCTTTTCCACCGACTTTTCGCTCGACAGGTCCGCGCCCGACTGCGGGAAGCGCTGCAACAGCTCGGCGACGATCGAGTCGGCGAATTCGTCGATGTGCTTCCTAGAGAACCAATCCAGCAGCATCCCTGCCCCGCCTATGTGGCGGCCGGATTATACGCGGACCGCCTCGGCGAGCGGCTGCGCTTAAAATCCGCGCGTGCTCGGATGGCTGCCAAAGCGGGGAAAAAGCGCGCAATCAGCGGCCACTGCCGCTGCCGACAGGCTGATCGACGAAGGCAATCGGGCCGAGAGCCAGGATCGCCTCGCAGAGGCCTGCGAGCTCTACCGCAGAGCAATCGGGCACGCGCCGCGTTATGCAAAGGCGCACCTCAATCTGGGCGCCGCTCTCGAAGCGAACGGCGAGCAGGCGGCGGCCCTCGCGAGCTACGAAAGAGCGCTCGAGCAGGACCCGGCGAACCCCTACGCCAACTATAACGTCGGCCGCCTGCAATACGCGCGCGGCGAGCTTTCGCGGGCGGAACGCCTGCTGAACGAAGCGCTGCGCGCGCGAGCGCAATTCCCGGAGGCGCGCATCGTGCTCGCGGCCGTGCTCGAAGCGGGCGGACGGCTGGAGTTTGCAGCGGCGCAGCTCGAGGCAGCGTTGCGCGAGCGGCCGCAGGACTTCGCCGCGCTCTTCCGCTACGCGGCGGTGCTGAAGACGCTGGGTCGTTTGCCGGATGCGCAGGCCGCCCTGCAGCGCGCGCTGAGCGTCGATCCGCAGAGTGTCGAAGCACGCGGCGCGCTTTCCGACCTGTTGCTCGAGCGCGGCCAGCCCGCCGCTGCGGCCCGCGAGCTCGAGCGGCTGCTCGAGCAGCGGCCCGACTGGGCCGATGCGCACTACAACTACGGCTGCGTGCTTAGAACCCTGATGCGCCTGTCGGAAGCGGAGAGCGCGCTGCGCCGCGCGATCGCTCTCGAGCCTCGGCATGCCGCGGCATACCGCAGGCTTGGCAGCGTGCTGCTCGCCCAGTGCCGCACCGCGGAGGCGCTCGAGCTCTATCGCGCGGCGCGCGCGAGTTGCCCCGACGATCTGGACTTGGAGTCGGCGGAGCTCTTCGCGCTGAATAGCAGCGAAAGCATCTCGGACGAGGCCCTCTACCGCAGGCACGTGGAGTTCGGCGCGCGGCTCGAGCGCGCCTACCCGCTGCGCTTCGGCCCTTTCGGCAACACCAGGGATCCCGAGCGGCGCCTGCGCATCGGTTATGTCTCGGGCGACTTCGGCTATCACGTGATGACGCTCTTCAGCCTGCCGCTCATCGAGCGGCACGAGCGCGCCGCCTTCGAAGTGTTCTGCTATTCGACTTCGATGAGCACCGACGATTTCACTCGCCAGGTGGCGGCGCTCGCCGACGCGTGGCGGCCGGTGGCGGGACGTTCGCAAGCGCAGATCGCCGACGCGATCCATGCCGACGGCATCGACATTCTGGTCGATCTCGGCGGGCACTCGGGAATCCCGCAGCTCGCCGCCTTCGCGCAGTGCCCGGCACCTGTGCAGGTCGCCTGGCTGGGCTACCTCAACACCACCGGCATGAGCCGGATGCGCTTTCGCATCTCGGACAACATAGCCGACCCGCCCGGTCTCACCGACGCCTTGCACACCGAGACGCTCGTGCGCCTGCCGCATAGCCAATGGTGCTATCGCTCTTTCCTGCCCGCGGTGGAGGTCGGCCCTTCCCCCCTGACGCGCAACGGCTATGTGACCTTCGGCTCCTTCAACCAGGCGATGAAGCTCTCGCGCACGAGCCGCGCTTTATGGGCCGAGCTGCTGTCGCGCCTGCCCGATGCGAGGCTCGCGGTGCTCGGCGTGCCGAAGGGTCGCGCCCAAGATCAGCTTCTGGGCGATCTCACGGCGCGCGGCGCCGGCGCCGAGCGCATCACCCTCGTGCCCTATGTATCGCTGCAGGATTACTTCGGCTGGCTCGGCGCCGTCGACATCGCGCTCGACACCACGCCCTACAGCGGCGGCACGACGACCTGCGATGCCTTGTGGATGGGCGTCCCGGTGATCACGGCGCCGGGAACACGACCCTGTTCGCGCAGTACTGCAAGCATCCTCGCGAGCGCCGGCCTGCCCGAGTGGATCGCTCCGAATGCCGCGGAGTACGTGCGCCGCGCGGTCCGCTTTGCCGGTGAGCGCGAGCTCCTGGCAGAGCTGCGCGGCTCGCTGCGCAGCCGCATGATGGCGTCGCCGCTGATGGATGAAGAGCAGTTCACGCGCGACTTGGAGCAGGCGTATCGGGAAATGTGGCGCACATGGTGCAAGGAGAATCCCGCCTAGCCTGTCGCGCTCGGATGCAGATGGCCACTGATCCTGCCGAGACCCTGATCGCCGAAGGCAATCGCGCCGAAGATGCCGGCGATCTCGCGCGCGCCTGCGAGCTCTATCGGCGGGCCGTCAGCCTCGCGCCGCGCCTTGCGAAGGCACATCTCAACCTCGGCGTCGGGCTCGAGGCGAGCGGCGATGCGGCCGGCGCGCTCGCCGCGTACGAGAAAGCGCTCGCCATCGACCCGGCGAGCCCTGCAGCGAACTACAACCTCGGCAAGCTGCTGTATACGCAAGGAGCGTATGGCGAGGCGGCGAGGCGGCTCAAGCAGGCGCTCGAAGGCCGTGCGCAATTCCCCGAAGCCCGCATCGTGCTCGGCTACGCCCTGCACGCGCTGGGCGAGCTGGAAGCGGCTGCGAGCGAGCTCGAAACGGGCCTCGCGCAGCGGCCCGAGGATGATGCCGCGCGTACCGCGCTGTCGCAGGCGCTTTTTAGCATGGCGGAAATCCACGCAGCGCGCGGGGAGCTGCAAGAGGCGCTCGATGCCTATCGGCGGTTGCTCGAGACCTTGCCCGATCATGCCGTGGCGCTTTGCAATGTCGGCACGATCCTCAAGGCGCTCGGCCGAGTCGCCGAGGCGCTCGACTACTATCGCAAGGCCGTCGCGGCCGATCCGCAGAGCTTCGACGCCCACTATTATCTGGGGATTACTCAGCGCGAGCAGGGTCGCACCGAGGAAGCGCTCGCCTCATTTCGGCGCGCGATCGAGCTGCGTCCCGCAATGGCGGACGTCCATTTCGCCCTCGGTAATGTCCTGCGCCTGATCGATCGCAAGGCCGAGGCGCTGGCGGCGTTTCGGCAAGCGCTGGCGCTGGACCCGGACCATGTGAAAGCGCGCTGGTCGTGCCTCATGGCGCAGCTGCCTGCGGTGTACGCGCCGGGCGAAGATCCGCAAGCGTTCAGACGACAGTTCGCGGCGGAGCTCGCCGAACTGGAGCGCTGGTTCGACGGGCCGCGAATCGCGCAGGGCGCCTTGGGGGTCGGCACGGACCAGCCGTTCGAGCTCGCCTATCAGGAGGAAAACAACCGACCATTGCTCGCGCGCTATGGCGCCTTGTGCACGCGGCTGATGGGTCACTGGCAGCAGCACGAGCGCGTGCCGCCGCCCAGCGTGCGCCGGCATAGCCGGCTGCGCGTGGGCATTGTTTCAGCCCATTTGCGCTACCACTCGGTATGGAGCGCGATCGCCAAAGGCTGGTTCCAGGAACTCGATCCTCGGCGCTTTGCGCTTTACGCCTTCCACATCGGGATCGACGAGGACCAGGAAACCGCTTTCGCCAAATCGCGCGCTGCGCACTACGAGCGCGGCCCGAAGGAGTTGCGCGAG
>VBCP01000424.1 GCA_005888925.1 Betaproteobacteria bacterium
TGGTCGACAACCGGCCCGGCGGCGCGCTCACCATCGGCATCGACGCGGTCGCGAAGAGCACGCCCGACGGCTACACCATCGGCATGGGCCCGGTCGGCGCGCTCGCCATCACGCGCCACATGGTCGAGAAACTGCCCTACGACATCGAGCGCGACCTGCAGCCGGTCGCGCTGATCACCACCGGCTACATGCTGCTCGCGGCGTCGCCCAAGGCGCCATTCACGAGCGTGCGCGAGCTGATCGATTACGCGAAGCGCAACCCAGGAAAACTGTCGAACGCGTCATCCAGCAACGGCTCGCCCGGGCACGTCAGCGGCGAGCTCTTCAAATACATGACCGGCACCGACATCGTCCACGTGCCCTACAAGGGTGGCGCCGGCGCGATCGCCGATCTCATCGCCGGCAACGTGCAGCTCATGTTCGAGAGCACCAACTCCATCGCGCCGCACGTCAAGGCCGGGCGCGTGCGCGCGCTCGCCGTCACCGGCGCGCAGCGCGCGCAGAGCCTGCCCGAAGTGCCGACACTGATGGAGGCCGGCGTTCCCGGCTACGAGGTGACGGCGTGGACCGGCGTCATCGCGCCCGCCGGCCTGCCGCGCGCGGTGCTTGACCGGTTGAATAGTGCGGTGAACGCCGCCATCGCGGAGCCCAACACGAAAGAACGGCTCGCGCAGCTCGGCAGCGAGGGCGGCGGCGGTTCTCCAGAGGACTACGCGGCGCTCATCCGGCGCGATTCGGCGAAGTGGGCCGACGTCGTGAGGCGCTCCGGCGCGCGGATTGATTGAAGCTGCTCGACGAACGCCCGGAGGAGCATGTTCCGCTGATCAAGCGCCTCGGCCCGGGGCTCATCACCGGCGCGGCGGACGACGATCCGAGCGGCATCGCCACCTATTCGCAGGCCGGCGCGCAATACGGCTACGGCCTGCTGTGGTCGGTGCTCTTCACCACGCCGCTGATGATCGGCATTCAGGTGATCAGCGCGCGCATCGGCCGGGTCACCGGGCACGGGCTCGCCGCCAACATCCGCGAGCATTTCCCGCGGCCGCTGCTCTACTTCGTCGTCGGCCTGCTCGCCGCCGCCAACACGCTCAACATCGCCGCCGATCTTGGCGCCATGGGCAACGCGCTCGAGCTGATCGCCGGCGGCGCGAGCCAGATCTACATCGTGCTGTTCGCGCTCGTCTCCCTCAGCCTGCAGGTCTTCATCCCCTTTCCGCGCTATGCGCCGTTCCTCAAGTGGCTGACGCTCGCGCTGCTGGCCTATGTCGGCACGGTGCTGGTGGTGCACGTCTCGCTGGAGGAGATGCTCGCCGGGGCGCTGCTGCCGCGCCTTTCGCGCAGCGGCGAATACGCCGCCATGTTCGTCGCGGTGCTCGGCACGACCATCAGCCCGTACCTCTTCTTCTGGCAGGCGTCGCAGGACGCACCTGCGGCGCATCAAGATCGACACCTACGTCGGCATGATCTACTCGAACCTGATCGCGCTCTGCATCATGCTGACGACGGCGGTGACCCTGCATGCCGCCGGCACCACCGACATCACCACCGCCGAGCAGGCGGCGCAGGCGCTGCGGCCGATTGCCGGGCCCTTCGCCTTCGAGCTCTTCGCCCTCGGCATCATCGGCACGGGACTGCTGGCGGTGCCGGTGCTCGCGGGCTCTGCGGCGTACGCGGTAGCGGAGAGCCTGCGCTGGCCGATCGGCTTGGGCCTCACGCTCGTCGAAGCGCGCGGCTTCTACCTGATCCTGAGCGCGTCCACGCTTCTCGGCGTGGCGATCGACTTCTCGGGCGTCGATTCGATCCGCATGTTGCTCTGGGCGGCGATGGTGAACGGCGTGATCTCGGTGCCGATCATGGCCGTGATGATGCTGCTGGCGGTCAAGCCGGCGGTGATGGGCTCGTTCGTCATCAGCACACGGCTGCGCGTGCTCGGCTGGCTTGCCACCGGCGTCATGGCCGGCGCGGTGGCGGCCATGTTCGTCCTGAACTGACTCGTTCGAGCCAAGTGGGCCGAGGTGCTGAAGCGCTCCGGCGCACGCATCGACTAGGCTTTCCGGATGTAAAAAGATGTTGTGGGCGCGGCGGTCGGCGAATCGGTCACGCCGGGCGAACGCATCGCTGGACTATGATCCTGCAGGCGGTAATTGCATCTTCGGGGAGACTTCATTGAATCAGGATAAGAAGCCGGCCGACACGCGAGTCCTTATTGCCGACGACCACCGCGACTCGGTGCTCACGCTCGGCATTCTGCTCCGGAGCGAGGGCTATCAGGTCGAGCTCGTCGAGAGCGGCAAGCAGGCGCTGCTGCAGACCGACCGGTTTCGCCCGCACGTCGTGCTCCTCGACATCGAAATGCCCGACTGCAGCGGCTATGACGTGGCGCAGGAACTGAATCGCCGCTACGGCAACGAGTGTCCGGTGCTCGTTGCGGTCACTTCCCACGATCAGGACGAGGACCGGCGGACCGCGGAAAAAAGCGGGTTCGACCATTTCGTCGCGAAGCCCTACAGCCCCTGGGCGATGCTCAAGCTGCTGCAAGGCCTCGCGCTGACGGCGAGCCGCAACTAGTCGAACTTCAGGTTCGCTTTTCTCACCACGCCGCGCCACTTCTCGACCTCGGCCGGGAAGAAGCGCTTGAACTCCGCCGGGCTCGACTCGAACAGCGACACGCCCGCGCCCTGCAGCTTGTCGCGCGTTTCGGCTAGCGCGAGCGTCGCCTGGATGTCGGCCGCGATCTTCGCGCCGAGCTCCGCTGGAGTCGACGCGGGGGCGAAGAAGCCCTGCCAGAGCGTCGCCTCGTAGTCGGGCAAGCCCTGCTCGGCCACGGTCGGTATGTCCGGCGCGCCGGGGAAACGCGCCTTGCTTGTCACGCCGAGAGCGCGCGCACGTCCCGCCTTGGCGAGCGGCAGGCCGACCGGCATCCCGGCGAAGTAGTACCCGATGCGCCCACCCATGACGTCGGTCGCCGCGGGCGCGCCGCCCTTGTAGGGCACGTGGATCGCGCTGATGCCGGCCATCAGATTGAAGAGCTCGCCGCACAGATGGTCGGAGTTGCCGACGCCGGATGAGGCGAAGCTCAGCCTCCCCGGCTCGGCCTTCGCCCGCGCGATGAGCTCACGCACGCTCTTCGCCGGGAACTCGGGCGCGACGATGAGGATGTGCGGCGTCGCGGCCACCGGAGCGAGCGGCAGCAAGTCGCGCTCCGCGTTGAAAGGCAAATTCGGCAGCGCCGCCGCGCTGATCGCGAGGCCGTTCTGCGCGAAGAGCAGCGTGTAGCCGTCGGCCGGGGCCTTCGCCACGGCGTCGGCGGCGAGGTTGCCCGCGGCGCCGGCGCGCGTCTCGACATAGACATTCTGCTTCCAGTAGGCACCGAGGCGATCGGCCATCACCCGCCCGACGATGTCGGTCGAGCTGCCCGCGGCGTAGCCGACGACGACGCGCACCGGCTTCGCCGGGTACTGCGCATGGGCCGCGCAAGCGGCGAAGAGCAGGATGAGCAGGGCTCGCATGGTTACCTCATCGAGAACATTTTCTTGCCGGCCACCGGCATCTCGGCGGTGAGGATCTCGCCGTTGGCCGAATCGGTGATGTAAAGCGTCTTGCCGCGAAAGGCGATGTTGGTCATCAGCCGATGCTCTTTCCCGGCGTGGACCAGATGCGTCGGCAGGCAGTTCGCGTCGAAGCGCCAGATGCCGACGCCGAGATGGCAGACGAGCAATCCGTCCTCGTCGTCCACCTCGATGCCGTCGGGGCCGGCATGGCCGCCCGAGAGCTGGATCGCGACGCCGGTCTTCGAGGGCGTGCCGCCCGCCATGAGCGGCAGGCGCCAGACCTGCTGGGCGCGCGTGATGGCGACGTAGGCCTGGCTGTTCTTCTTGTTGAGCGTGATGCCGTTCGGCGAGGGCGCGTTCGCCACCAGCTTCTGCAGCTCGCTGTTCGCTCTCAAGCGCCAGACGCGCCCGGTGGGGTCGGCGATGCCGCTCTGGCCCTGGTCGGTGAAGTAGAGGTCGCCGTTGTCGGCGAAGTGCAGGTCGTTCAGGCCCTTGAAGCTCTCGCTGAACGCGGTTTCCACCACCGGCTCGACGCGCCCGGTCTTGGGGCTGAGCGCGAGCAGCCCCCGGTGGTAGTCGGCGATGAAGGCGCGGCCGTCGCGGTGGAACTTGAGCCCGTTCGGCCAGCCGTCGTAGTGCGCCGCGAGTTCCCATTCGCCCTTGCGGTCGATGCGGAAGATGCGCCCGAACGGGATGTCGACGCACCACAGATTGCCCTGCCGGTCGAAGGACGGGCCTTCCAGGAAGCTGTCCAACGCGGCGCCCTGGCGGTTGGGGTCCGACCAGGCGGTGCGTCGCTTCTTGCGAAACTTGGCCGGCAGCGAGGTAAAGCGCTTCACCTCGATCTTCTTTACCGGCTGGAAGGGATTCAGCATGGAATGCGGCGGAGAATAAGGGTGTTCACCCACAGACCGCAACGAATCCAACGGAGACCCGCATGAGAACGCTTGCCGTCCTGCTCCTCGCCATAGCCACCTCCACCGCGTTCGCGCAGACCAACGTGCGCCTGCGCGGCACCATCACCGCGCTGAAAGGCGACGTCCTGATGGTCAAGTCGCGCGACGGCCGCGACATCCAGCTCAATCTCGCGCCGGATGCCCAGGTCGTGACCGCGAAGAAGACCACGCTCGCCGAGATGGGGCCGAATGCCTACGTCGGCGTCACCTCGGTGAAGGGTCCCGATGGCCGCATGGTCGCCAAAGAAGTCCATGCCATCGGGCCGCAGGTGCCGCAGATGCACGGAGCTTGGGACTCCATTCCGAATTCCATGATGACCAACGCCAACATCACCAGCACCGCGCAGGCGAGTGGCGGCAACGAGATCACGCTCAAGTACAAGGACGGCGAGCAGAAGATCCTGGTGACGCCCGAGACCGAGGTGGTGACCTTCGTGCCCGGCACGCGAGCCGACCTCAAGCCCGGCGAGACGATCTTCAGCGGCGCGCGCGTCGAAGGCGACGGCAAGTTCATGGCGGCGCGCGTAGCGGTGAGCAAAGATGGCGTCAAGCCGCCTCAGTAGGCTCGCGCTTCTCCTAGTACTGGCCGCGGCAACCGCCGCGGCCCAGGCGCCGACGCGCGTGCGCGGCAAGATCACGGCGGTCGATGGCGACACGATCACCGTCGACGGAAGCGCGCGCGTGCGCATCGGCGACAAGACCGAGATCGTCTACACGCAGCCGATCGGGCTCGCCGACATCAAGCCCGGCGATTTTCTCGGCGTCACATCGACCAAAGGCCCCGGCGGTGCGCTCACCGCGACCGAGGTGCGCCGTTTTCCGAAGCCGCTCAACCCCGGGCACCGGCCATTCGACGGGCGCGACGATCAGACGATGACCAACGCGACGGTCGGCGCGACGGTCCAGGCGGCGAAGGGCCGGGAGCTCACGCTGACCTACGAAGGCGGTGCGCAGAAGATCATGGTGCCGGAGAACGCGTCGGTGTCGACGCTGGTGCCGGGAAGCCGGGCGCAGCTCGTGCCGGGCGCGCCGGTGAACCTGACGATGGATGCGACCGGCGTAGCGCTACGCGTGCAGGTCAGCGCGCCTTAGCTGCGCTCATCCCAGCAATGCGGCCGAACACGGCGCCATTGGTGAGGCCCGAACCGCCGGGGTAATTGAACCAGAAGATCCCGCCGACGAGCTCCCCTGCGGCATAAAGCCCGCGGATCGGCTCGCCGTCGGAGCTGATCACCTGCGCGTCGCTGTTGATCTTCAGGCCGCCGAAGCTGAAGGTGATGCCGCAGGTCACCGCGTAGGCCTCGAAGGGCGGCG
>VBCP01000062.1:0-330 GCA_005888925.1 Betaproteobacteria bacterium
CACCTACAAGGGCGCTCAGCCTGCGTACCTCGATCTCCTCGCCGGGCGCGTGGATCTGTTCTTCGACAACACGACGACCGCGCGGCCTTTCATCGCCGATGGCCGGGTGCGGCCGCTCGTCACTTCGGGGTCGGTGCGCGATGCGCTGCTGCCGGACGTGCCGACGGCCGCGGAGGCTGGCTTGCAGGACTTCGTGCTCGACAGCTGGCTCGGCCTTTTCGCGCCTGCCAAAACACCGCAGGCAGTCGTGGAGCGACTGCGCGCGGCGACGCTCAGGGCGGTGGAAAATCCGGACGTCCGCCGGCGGCTCGAGGCGAGCGGCTGGCGCAT
>VBCP01000062.1:368-3874 GCA_005888925.1 Betaproteobacteria bacterium
CCAGGCCGGCATCAAGCCGGAGTGAGCTAGCGCCGCTTATTCAGTCGCTGCTGCTTTTCCCACGCCGTCTCCGATGGCTTGCCGGACGAAACGGGATCGCTCGCCGGGAAGGTCTCCATCACCGCGGCGTCCAGGTGCTCCTCGGCGCTGGCATTCGGGCGCAGGTGGATGTCGTCCATCGCCTCGCTCGCGTTGGTCTGCGAGCCGGCCGAGCGGCCGCGCTGGCGATAGAAGTAATAGGCGGCGCCGGCAGCGGCGGCGAGGGCAAGTAGCAGTCTCATGGGCTTCTCCGTTCGTGGAGAAGGAGCAAACCGCATGCCTAGTCGATCTTCAAGCCGACCTTGCGCACCACTTCGCCCCAGCTCTTCACCTCGGCCGCCATGTAGTCCTTGAGCTGGGCCGAGGTCATGGTGCCGGGCTCGGCGGCGCTGGCGGCGTACACCTCGCGCAGGCGGGCGTTGGCAAAGGCCTTCGTGGTTTCGGCGTACACGCGCTGCAGCACATCGCGCGGCGTGCCGGCCGGCGCGAAGAGCGCGGTATAGAAGCCCATGTCGAAGCCGGGCAGGGTGTCGGCAACCGGCGGCACGTCCGGGATCTGCGAAAAGCGCTTCGCGAAGGACGAGCCGAGGAGCACGAGCTTGCCCGCCTTGGCGTGCGGCACGGTGCCGGGGATGGTGCCGAAGGCGAGCACGGTGTCGCCGGCGAGCACCGAGCTCACGGCGCCGACCGTGCCCTTGAACGGCACGTGCTGCAGGTCGATGCCGGTCAACTGCTTCATGCGCTCGATGGCGAGGTGCGTGATCGAGCCGTTGCCCGAGGAGCCGTACGCCATCCCGGGCTTCCCCTTCGCGAGCCGGATGAAGTCGGCGACGCTCTTCGCGTTGAGCGAGGGCTGCGTGACCAGCACCATCGGCGAGCCGGCGATCACCGCGACTGGCTCGAAGTCCGCCAGCACGTCGTACGGCAGCTTGGCGTAGAGCGAGGCGCTGATCGCGTGGCTCGGAATGTCGGAGGCCGCGAGCGTATAGCCGTCCGCCGGGCTCTTCGCGACGAGCGCCATGCCGAGCGTGCCGCCGGCGCCCGGGCGGTTCTCGACGATGAATTGCTGGCCGCTCGTCTCGGTCAGCGCTTGCGCGAGCGCGCGCGCCAGGATGTCGCTCACGCCCGCGGGCGGCCAGGGCACGACGAGCTTCACCGGCTTCGCCGGATAAGGCTGGGCGAGCACGCCGGCTGCGAAAGCCCAGGCGATGGTTGCGATGATCAGCCTATGCGCGCGCATAGGTTTTCCCCGTCTTCAGCTCGGAAACGATCAGCCCGGCACCGAGAGCGAGGCCGGCAAGGTTAACCCACAGAAACGCCCGCGACACCTCGTGCGGCAGGAGCAGCATCACGCCCGCGGCGATGAACCCGAGGCGCACCGCCACGGGCAGCACGCGGGTGAAGTAGCCGGTCATCGCGGCGCAGATCAGCCAGATGCCGCCGAGCGAGGTCAGCGTCACCAGGACGATGTCGACGATGCTGCCCTTCATCAGGATCGCGGGCGAATAGACGAAGAGGAACGGCACGATGTAGGAGCTCCAGCCGAAGCGCATCGCCGTCCAGCCCGTCGCCATCGACGGCGCGCCCGCGATCGCCGCCGCGACGTAGGCGGCGGGTGCGACCGGCGGCGTGATGAGCGACATCATGCCGAAGTACAGGATGAACAGGTGCGCCGCGAGCGGCGACACGCCCACCTTGACGAGGGCGGGCGCCACCAGGATCGCGAGCATCACGTATACGCCGATCGTCGGCAGCCCCATGCCGAGGATGATGCTCACCACCGCGGCGAGGATCAGCAGCAGGATCAGGCTTTGTCCGCCGAGATCCACCAGATAGGCGGCGAAGGCGAAGGCGAGGCCGCTCACCTGGAAGAGCGCCATGATGAATCCCGCCGCGGCGGAGATCTCCAGGATCTCGCACAGGCCGGTCGCGGTATCGACGACCGCTCCCCACAGATCGCCGAGGCGCATGCGCTGGCCGGCGTAGCCGACGGCGAAGCCGAGCACGATGATCGCCGCGCTCGCCGCCATCGCGCAGTACTCGGGCTCGAGGTTGAGCCAGAACATGGTGTAGATCAGCACCACGAAGGGCGCGAGGAACAACCAGCCGCCGGCGAGCACCTTGCCGACGCGCGGGATCTTGTCGGCCTCGACCTTGCCGAAGCCGTAGCGCGCCGCCTCGAGGTCGGCCTGGATGAAGAGCGCGGCGTAGTACATCACCGAAGGCAGGATCGCCGCGATCGCCACTTCCTTGTAGGGAATCTGCAGGAAGTCCGCCATGACGAAGGCGACGGCGCCCATCACCGGCGGCATCAGCTGTCCGCCGTTCGAGGCGCAGGCTTCGACCGCCGCGGCGAGCTTGGCCGACATGCCCGAGCGCTTCATCAGCGGAATCGTCACCACGCCGACCGCCACGGTGTTCGCCGCGGCGATGCCCGAGATCATGCCGAAGAGGCTCGAGCCGATCACCGCCATCTTCGCCGGGCCGCCGCGAAAGCGGCCCATCAGCGCGATGGCGATGTCGTTGAAGAAGTTCGAGCCGCCCGAGCGCATCAAGAGCCGCCCCATCAGCACGAACGGGATGATGATCACGACGGTGATCTGCAGGATCACGCCGAGCAGGCCGTTGTTGTCCATGTTGAGATAGACCAGCAGCTCGCCCATCTCGACCTTGCGCGTGGTGAGCCGGCCCGGGATGAGGTCGCCGACCATCACGTACAGGCCGAGCACCAGCAGGATGATCACCAGCGACCAGCCGATCGTGCGGCGCACCGCCTCGATCGTCAGCAGCGTGAGGATGATCGACAGCGACAGCGTCTCGAAGTTGACGATCCCCGACATCGCCGTGAGAGTCGGGAAGCGCGCGAAGACGTAGGCGCAGACGACGAGCGAGAGTGCGGCGAGCGCCCAGTCGTACCCGGGAACTTCGCCGACATTTCCCGTCTGCCCGGCCTCGGCGAGCGCCACGCGCTTGAAGCGGAACTGCAGGTAGGTGAGCGCGAGGCCGATGCCGTAGCAGGCGGCGACGAACTGCTCGGCGAAAAGCACGAGGCCGATCCCCCGGAAGAGATCCAGCGACCAGGCGATCGAGCCGGCGATGAGGAGCGCGGCCAGCGCGCCTTGCGCTATCCGCGCCAGATCCCGGCTTCCTTGAAGTACTTGATCGAGGCCGGGTGGTAGGGCAGGCGCGGCTGCAGCTTGCCGGCGTTGCCTACCTGGAAGGCGTTGAAGTTGGGATGGCCTTCGACCAGCGACTTCTTGTTCTTGTGCACCGCGCTCACGAACTGCTGGACCACGTCGTCCTTCACGTGCGCGCCGACGCCGATCACGAAATCGATGGTCTCGACCTTGGTCGGCAGGTCGATGCCCGCGATGTGCGGCGCGGGAGTCACGGTGGAGAAGTAGTACTCCGGCCGGTGCTTCTTGAGCGTGGCCTCCGCGTTCGGCTTGGCGTCGAGCTGCACGACC
>VBCP01000425.1 GCA_005888925.1 Betaproteobacteria bacterium
AGGCGCTGATGTGCCGCTCGGACCTGCTGCTGCTCGACGAGCCGACCAACCACCTCGATCTCGATGCGATCGTCTGGCTGGAGGATTGGCTGCGGCGCTACGCCGGCACGCTGATGGTGGTGTCGCACGACCGCGATTTCCTGGACGGGGTGGTGCAGACGATCGTGCACATCGATCGGCGCAAGCTCCGGCGCTACTCCGGCAACTATTCGGCGTTCGAGGAGCAGCGCGCGCAGGGCCTGGTGCTCGCGCAGAGCCAGTACGAGAAGCAGCAGCGCGAGCGCGAGCACCTGCAGTCGTTCATCGACCGCTTCCGCGCCAAGGCCACCAAGGCGCGCCAGGCGCAGAGCCGCATGAAGATGCTCGCGCGCATGGAGGAGCTCGCGCCGGTGCACGCGGCGGCGCCGTTCTCCTTCGAGTTCCGCGAGCCGCTGCGCTCGCCCGATCCGCTGCTGGTGCTGCAGGATGTCGACGCCGGTTATGGCGACAGGACGGTGCTCGGCAAAGTCCAGCTCACGCTGCGCGCCGGCGAGCGCATCGGTTTGCTCGGCGTCAACGGCGCCGGCAAGAGCACGCTCATCAAGACCATCGCCGGCGTGCTCGCGCCGCTGGGCGGCAACGCCGTGGTCAACAAAGGCCTCGTCATCGGCTATTTCGCGCAGCACCAGGTCGAGATGCTGCGCGACGACCAGTCGCCGCTCTGGCACTTGGTGCGGCTTGCGCCGAAGACCAAGGAGCAGGAGCTGCGCGACTATCTCGGCAGCTTCAACTTCCCGGGCGAAATGGCGACCGGGCCGGTCGAGCACTTCTCCGGCGGCGAGAAAGCGCGCCTCGCGCTCGCGCTGATCGTCTGGCAGCGGCCGAATCTTCTTCTCCTGGACGAGCCGACGAACCATTTGGACCTGGAAACGCGCGAGGCGCTGACGGTGGCGCTGGCGCAGTTCGAGGGCACGCTGGTGCTCGTGTCGCACGACCGCCACCTGCTCCGCGCGAGCAGCGATCAGCTCCTCGTGGTGCGCGATGGGCGGGTGGAAGCGTTCGACGGCGACCTGGACGACTATCGCCTGGCGCTCCTCAATCGCAAGGCGCAGCCGGCGTCGACGCCTGCGCCCGCCAAACCGACCCCGCAGAAGCCGGTTTCGAAGAAAAATTTACAAAGTCGCATCCAGCGCCTGGAAGAGCACATGAAAAGGCTTAGCGGGGAGATCGCCGCCGTCGAGCTGCGGCTCGGCGATCCGGCCACCTATCAGGACGGCGAAGCATTGAAGGCGCTCGCCGCCGACCAGGCCTATCTGCGCCGCGAGCTCGAGCAGGTCGAAAGCGAGTGGCTGGCGAGGCAGGCCGAGCTCGAAAGCTGACCCAGCAGGTGTATCGTAGCAACTGCAGCTGCCGGGCCGCGGTTGCGAAGAAGCGAAAAAGGGGAGGGCCATGGTGAGGATGGGTTTCGCACTCGCCGTTATTGCGCTCGCAGCGCTGAGCGCGAGCGCGCGCGCGCAACTGCCCGTGCCGCCGCTCGCCTCGATCGGTGCGCCGCACGACAAGAACCTGGCCGAGCTCCTCGACAAGAATCAGCCCGACGACGCGGCGCGCTACTGGGGAGAGAACCGCTCGTACTTCTGGGACAACGCCGAGCAGAACAAGGCGCTGCTCGCGCGGCTGAAGAGCGCGGTGAACACGCCGCACGAGGCGCGCATGGCCGAGGCCGAGGCGATCCTCAAGCCGTTTGCCGCGCAGCCCTCGCCGCTCACCGAATGGGCCAGCGTGATCCGCGCGATCTCCGCGGCGCGCATGGCGCTCGACGCGTACCGCGCGCTGCCGATCGCGATCGACGATTCGCTGAGGAGCGAGCGCTTCATCGCGCTCGACGGCGCGCTGAACGAAGTGGTGCAGCTCTATGTGGCGAGCGCGCCCGCGGCGTTCGCGCAATACGACCACTTCGGCAACCCGGCATTCACGCGCACCTATCCGGTCGAAGTTCCCGACGAGGTGATCGCCGCGGGCTATCTCGCGATGAAGCCGCGCTTCGAGACCGCGAACGCGGGCGAGATCGCGAAGTTCGCCGAAGCCTATGGCAAGGTGCTCACCGCGCGGCAGCGCGACGAGCTTGCGCGCTTCGCCGCGCAGGCGCGCTATCGCGAGCTGGTGCCGGGCGGCCGGCTCACGGCGGAGGCCGCGACCAAGATCATCTCCGAGATCATTGCGGGCCGCCTCGATGCGGGCGCGCTGCCGGTGCGCCTTGCCTTCTACTGGTCGCAGGATGCGGTCAAGGGGAGCGAGGTGCCGGTCGCGCTCAAGGTGCCGGCCAACCTCAGCGTGCGCGAAGTGCAGCGCCGCGAGCTGGCCGGGCGCCTGGCGGAAGGCGATGTGGTGGTGTTGATCGATGTCGACAAGCCGACGCTCAAGAAGGAGACGCGCGGCACGCGCCGCGAGTATTCGCGCTACAAGTCCTCCGAGCGCCAGGTGCTGAACCCAGCTTACCTCGATGCGCAGGCGGTGGTGCAGCAAAAGCAGATGGAGCAGATGCGCGCCGAGAGCGGCGGCGGCTTCAGCTTCTCGCTCGATCCGATCGCGCTGGTCGCCGGCCTCGCGAAGGAGGCCTACACGCAGACCAAGACGTTCGCCGCGAAGGCGCAGCTCAAGTCGGCGCAGGACACGCTCGCCAATACGCCCCGCATGCTGAGCGAGGACGTGATGGGCGACTACCAGTACACGATCTCCGATGTCGAGATGACCCGGCGTGTCCCGCTCGCGATCTACGTCGTCGACGTCAAGACCGGCGGCTACCTCAAGCAGACCACCGAGATCACCGAGAAGCAGCGCTTCGAGTCGGTCGACGACCTGCATCCGCGCGATCCGGAGCGCGAGCAGGTCCTGAGCCGCTTCCCGGCGGCCACGGCGCTCACCCAGTACCTCGCGAGCGCGGTCGCCATCGAGGCGGGCGTGGTCCTCACCACCGCGCTCGGCGTGGTGCACGGCGAAGTGGCGACGCAGCCGCTCGCCGCGCTGCCGCAGGACATCGAGCGCGGCGCGGTGCAGGCGCCGCTCGCCATGGCGCTCGCCGCGCCGGGGCAGTGCGACGCCTTCTTCGACAACTTCGTCGACCAGCTCAAGCTCGGCCGCTGCGCGGCCGAAGCCGAGAGCCTCAAAGGCCTGGCCGAGGCGGTGGGCGGCGCCTCGCGCGGCGTCGCCGAGAGCGGCATCCTCACCACCACGCGCACGCCCGAGCTCTACAAGATCGTGCCGGCGAACGACGAGCGCTGGGTCACCGCGGCCGAGAGCGCGCAGCCCAACTGCTCCGCGCCGCTCGCCGTGCGCAACCCGCAGGACGCGTTCATGGAGTGCGTGCGCACGATCTCGTGCGGCGCGCGCACCGCGGCCTGCGGCCGCGAGCTCACGCGGCAGAACCGCTTCATGGCCTGCCCCGAAGCCGCGCAGCGCTGCATGGTCGTATACCCCATCCCGCAATAAAACTCGGCGGTCTCGGCAGCGTCGGCGTGCTGATCCTCGCCGGCTGGGCCGCGCTCACCCCGCAGCCGATGTCGTGGTTCTACATCGGCGTGGTCGGCGCCTTCGAGCTGTGGCTGGCGCGGCGCATTGCCGAGGTGGGGAATGACCCGGTGCCGGCCGGCCCGCCGCCTTACAGTTTCACGGAGGACGAGGCGCGCCTGGTGCGGCGCTATCGCTTCTATTTCACCTACCCGCGGATCGCGCGCCACGCCTCGTCGGTGCTGGCCGCCGTGGGGCTCTCCAGCCTGGTGCTCGCGCCCTGGCTCACCTTCAGGCTGGCGTTCCTGCCGGCGATCCTGATCGGCTTCAACCTCTTCGCCGTGGCGCGCTTCACCAAGCGCGTGGCGCCGCTCATGGCGCTGCGCATCGCCGCCTCGCGCGGCGACCGCGATGCGCTGCTGATGCTGGAGATGCACGACCCGGCCTGGACGAAGATCCGCGCCGGCAACGAGGCGGAGCGTAAAATGGCGCCATGAACGCGCCCATCAAAGCCGAAGACCAGTTCCACCAGCTCATCCACCAGAACCACATGTGGGGCCTGTGGGAGATCGCGAGCCAGATGACGCCGCATCCGCGGCCCGAGGCCATCGCCTACCAGTGGAAGTGGTCCATCCTGAAGGAGGTGGTGAAGCAATCGGCCACCGCCGTGCCGGTGGGCGACGAGCGCCGGGCGATGCAGCTCTTCAACCCGGGGCTCAATGGGCAGTGGGCGACGACCAATACGCTGATCGCGGCGGTGCAGGTGCTGCTGCCCGGCGAGGTCGCGCGGGCGCATCGCCATTCGCCGGCGGCGATCCGCTTCATCATCCAGGGCAGCGGCGCCTACACCGCGGTCGAGGGCGAGAAGGTGATCATGCATCCCGGCGACCTGGTGCTCACGCCGAGCTGGCAGTGGCACGACCACGGCAACGAGACCAGCGAGACGGTGGTGTGGATGGACGGCCTCGACGTGCCGCTCACCAAGGCGCTGAACGCGATCTTCTTCGAGATGGGCAAGGAACTGCGCGCGCAGAACACCAAGCCGGTGAACGGCTCGCAGGCGCTCTACGGCCACGGCCGGCTCTCGCCGACCTGGACGAAGGAGCGGCCGCAGTTCTCGCCGCTGATGCTGTACTCGTGGGACCAGACGCTGTCGGCGCTCCATGCGCTGCGCGCGCGCGAGGGCTCGCCCTACGAGGGCATCGCCCTCGAGTACACGCATCCGCAGACCGGCGGCCCGGTGATGCCGACCATCTCGTGCCGCGTGCAGATGATCCGCAAGGGCGAGAAGCTGAAGGCGCGCCGCGTCACCGGCAGCTCGGTGTTCCACGTCGTGCAGGGCAGGGGCCGCAGCATGATCGACGGCAAGGCCTTCGACTGGGAGAAGGGCGACATCATCGCGCTGCCTTCGTGGGCGCTGCACGCGCATGCCAACAGCGGCACCGAGGACGCGATCCTCTTCTCGATCAGCGACCGCCCGGTGATCGAGTCGCTCGGCTTCTACCGCGAGCAGACCGAATAATTACGTACTTGGTACGGAACTCAGGGTGAAGAGCGGCTGCTCGCCCTCGACGTCCTTCAGCTTGAAGTTGCCGAGCGCTTCGAGCTTTCCCGGGTAGGCCTCGGCGAAGGCCGCCGAAATCACCAGGTTCCTGCCGAGCGTCTTGGTCATGCTCTCGACGCGCGCGGCGGCATTGGCCGCCGAGCCGATGACGGTGAACTCGAGCCGCTCGGGCACGCCGATGTTGCCGTAGGTCACCTGGCCGAGGTGCAGGCCGATGCCGTAGCGGATCGGATTGCGCGCCGGATGCGCGGCGTTGTCCTCGGCGATGCGCTCGCCGGCGAGTTGCGCGGCGGCGAGCGCGCGCCGGCAGGCTTCCGCCGCCCCGGTGGAGCCCGACCAGCTGCCGCCGATCGGAAAGATGGCGAGCGCGGCATCGCCGATGAAGCGCAGCACCTCGCCGCCTTTCTCCATGATCGCGCCGGCCATGCAGTGGAAGTAGCGGTTGAGATATACGAGGTAGGCGTCGCGGCCCATCGACTGCGACAGCGCGGTCGAGTCGCGCAGGTCGCTGAACCACACCACCGCCTCGATGTGCTCGCCGTCGCCGTGCTTCACCAGGCCGTCGAGCACGCGCGCGCCGGTGTGCCTTCCCAAAAACGTTTGAAGCAGAGTGACCGCGGTGCGTCTCTGCGCGTGCACCTCGAGCATGCGCCCGAACGCCGGCAGCACCTCGTACACGCGCCCGAGGTCCGAGGTGGAGAAGCCGCCCGGCGCGAACGAGGTCATCGACAGCACGTTCAGCTGGCCGTCGGCGAAGTGGAACGGCATGGCGACATAGTCGGTCGCGCCTTCCGCACTTAAATCCTTGACGACGGGAAAATCCAGCTTGGCGTCGCGCTGCTCCAGGCGCCGACGCACGCCGCCCGCGCCGCGCAGGATGAGGGCGAACGGGCTGTCCTTGAATTTCGCCTGCCGCAGGATGTCGTGCGGCTCGAAGATGGTGCGCATGCCGCTGTCCTCGCGCCACACGAAGACGCTGGCGAACACCTGCGGATGCAGCGTGGGCGTGATCACCGTCATGCGCGCGACCGGCACGCCGCAGGCCTTGAGGCAGCGGCAGAAGCCGTCCACCAATGCCTCGGGCGTCGCCGCCTTCCAGGCCTCGGCCAGGAGCCAGCCGCCGATGCTGTTGGCATGCAGGCCGGGCTCGGCGCGCGCGAGCTGCGGGATCTCGTCGTCGCCGTCATAGACCGCGCTGACGCGGTCCGGGTAGAAGGAGATGTAGCCCTTGACGGGCGCGCCCTCCTCGTAGGGCTCCTCGTAGGACCAGGCGGCGTTCTCGGCGAGCGCGCCGGCGGCGCGCAAGGTCCAGTAGGTCGCGTTGCCCCTGATAGGGCAGTGCGTCACCTGCTCGGTCTTCTCGAGCAGCGCCACCTGCACATCCTCGCGCGGGAAGTAGTACGCGGGGGGCAGCCGCGTCTCGTGCAGAATCAGCGCGCGCTCGGAATCGGCGACCCAGGTGCCGTTGAACTCCACGCGCACGCGCCGCGGGCTGGGCTCGAAGCGGATCTGGTATTCGCTCATGCGGCCTTGGTCGCAGCCTGCCATAAAATCCTGACATGCCGGCAACTTTCCCGCTCAACGCCTGGTACGCGGCCGCGTGGAGCCATGAAGTCACTGCGCGCGGCGTGCTCGCGCGCACGGTCTGCAACGAGCGCCTCGCCCTGTGGCGCACGCCCGAAGGCGAAATCGCGGCGCTCGAGGATTCGTGCTGGCACCGCCGGCTGCCGCTTTCGATGGGGCAAGTCGAAGCCGGCGTGCTGCTGTGCCGCTACCATGGCCTGGCCTTCGATGCGACCGGGCGCTGCACCCGGATGCCGTCGCAGGAGAAACCAAGCGCTTCCGCCCGCGTGCGCGCCTATCCTGCGACTGAGCGCCACCGCCTCGTCTGGGTGTGGCCGGGCGATCCGGCGCGCGCCGACATGAGCCTGGTGCCCGACCTGCACTGGAACGCCGATCCGCAATGGGAGGGCGACGGCGCGACGCTCTTCGCCAAGTGCGATTACCGCCTGCTGGTCGACAATCTGATGGATCTGACGCACGAGACCTTCGTGCACGCCACCAGTATCGGCCACCGCGCGATCGCCGAGACGCCGCCGGCCACGACGCACGACGAGCGCAGCGTCACTGTGACGCGCTGGATGCTCGACATCGACGCGCCGCCGTTCTGGCGCGCGCAGCTCGGCCGGCCGGGCAACGTCGACCGCTGGCAGATCATCCGCTTCGAGGCGCCGTGCACCATCGTGCTCGACGTCGGCGTGGCGCTCGCCGGCACCGGCGCGCCGCAGGGCGACCGCAGCCAGGGCGTCACCGGCCGCGTGCTCAACACCATCACGCCGGAGAGCGACGCCAGCTGCATGTACTTCTGGACGCTGCTGCGCAACTACCGCCTACGCGACCAGTCGCTGACGACGACGCTGCGCGATGCCAACGCGCGCATTTTCGAGGAGGACCGGGCGGTGGTCGAGGCGCAGCAGCGCGCCATCGCCGCCGCCCCGGAGCGGCCGCTGCACCACCTCAACGTCGACGCCGGCGCGCTGTGGGCGCGGCGCATCATGAGCGCGCTGGTGATGCTCGCCTTCGTCATCTCGCACCTGAGCGCGCACAGCCTGCTGCTCGTCTCGCTGCCGCTGGCGCAGGACGGTCTCGTGCGGCTGATGCAGCCCTGGCGCAGCGCCGCCGGCACCACGCTCCTCCTGACCGCCTTTTTCGTGCACTACGCCAACGCGTTGTGGTCGATCTACGAGCGCCGCTCGCTGCGCCTGACGCGCTGGCAGTGGGCGCAGCTCGGCTTCGGCCTTTGCATTCCGCTCTTGCTCGCGCTGCACGTCGCGAGCACGCGCCTTGCCGAAGCGTACTTGGGCGCCGACAACTCTTACGGCTCGGTCCTGACGCTGCACTGGGTGCTGATGCCCTATCTCGCCGTGATCCAGACCGCGGCGCTTCTCACCGTGTGGATCCACGCCTGCATCGGCATCCATTTCTGGCTGCGCACCAAGCTCTGGTATCCCGACTGGCGCGTGGTGTTCGCGGCGTTTGCGATGCTGCTGCCGACCCTGGCGCTCTCCGGCTATCTCAGCGCCGGCAACCAGGTGATGCGCGAAGCCGCGAAGGACCCCGCGTTCGTCACGACCACGCTCGGCGACGCCAACATCACCGCCGAAACCCGGGCGGCGAGCGATCGCATCGCCGGCCTCCTCATCCTCACCCATGTCGGCTTGCTCGCGCTGGTATTTGCGGCGCGCGGCATCCGCCGCCGCATCCAGGAAAGCCGCCGGCCGCCGCAGCTTGCCCACCCGGCGGGCCACAAGCTGCCGATATTCCCCGGCGCCACAGTGCTCGAGACGCTGCGCGAGCATGGCATTCCTCACGCCTCCGTGTGCGGCGGCAGAGCGCGCTGCACCACCTGCCGCATCCAGGTGAGCCGCGGGCTCGAGACGCTGCCGCCGCCGGAAGAGCTCGAGGCGAAGGCGCTGGCGCGGATTGCGGCCCCCGCCGGCATGCGGCTGGCGTGCCAGGTGCGGCCCACCGCCGACATCAGCGTCACGCCGCTCCTCGCCGCCGATGCGTCCGCCGCGGACGGTTACGTCCCGGGCGGGCTCGAAGGCAGCGAGCGGCTGATCACGGTGATGTTCGTCGACCTGCGCGGCTCCACCACCCTGGGCGAAGCCAAGCTCCCTTATGACGTGCTCTTCATCCTCAACCGCTTCTTCTACGAGATGAAGCAGTCGCTGGAGGCGACCAACGGCCACTATTCGCAGTTCACGGGCGACGGCCTGATGGCGCTCTATGGTTTGCATGCGGATGACCCCGCGAGCGGCCCCGCCGATGCGCTGCGCGGCGCGCGCGAGATGCTGATGCGCGTCGAGCAGCTCAACCGCCAGTTGAAGGACGAGCTGCCGCAGCCCTTGCAGATCGGCATCGGCATCCACTACAGCGAGGCGATCGTCGGCGCAATGGGCCCGCCGCGCTCGATGATCATCACGGCGATCGGCGACACGGTGAACACCACCGCGCGGCTGGAAAGCCTCACCAAGGAGTACGGGTGCCCGCTGATCATCTCGCGGCGGGCGGCCGAGGTGGCGAAGCTCGATCTCGCCGGCCACACGCTGCACGACGCGCCGGTGAAGGGGCGCGTGCAGTCGGTGCAGTTCCTCGCCTTGCAAGCGGTGCCGTAATATTCCTGCCATGAAATCCCGATCCCGCAGAACCTGGCTCAAGCGCGCGGGCGCCATCGCGCTCGCCCCTTACGTGATCACGGCGCGCTCGCAGGAAACGCTGATCGTCAACACGCAGGGTGGCGAGTACCAGGAGCTGGTCGAGCGCGTGGTGATCAAGCCGTTCGAGAAGAAGTTCGGCGTCAAGGTGATCCACGACCCCACCGGCACCGCCTCGCAGGACTACGCCAAGATCCGCGCCTCGCGCGGCGCGCCGGGGTTTGATGTTGCCGGGTTGCTCACGCCGCCGGAAGTCATTCTGGGAGTGAAGGAAGGCCTGCTGGAGAAGCTCACCGAGCGCGAGGTACCGAACCTGAAGCACCTGTGGGACAAGACCTGGTCGGTAATTCCTGGCGGCTCGGGCGCGCCGCACACGCTGCAGTACGCGGCGCTCGTCTACCACAAGGAGAAGCTCGAGCGGCCGCGCTCCTGGGCCGACTACTGGGAGCCCCAGAAGAAGTACGGCGAGAAGGTCAAGGGCCATCTGATCAACTACAACCCGGCGAATCTGCTTTCCGTCTACGCGCTGATCCATGCCGCGCAGCTCGGCAAAGGCGGCGTCGACAACATGGAGCCGGCGTGGCAGCGCCTGAAAGCGCAGAAACCTTACGTTGGCGTCGTCGTCACGGGATCTGCGGAGGCGGTGCCGCACTTCGAGAACGGGCAGGTGTGGATCTCGCCCTACTGGAGCGCGCGCTCGGGCTACTACATCGACCGCGGCCTGCCGTTCGAGATGGTCATACCCGAGGAGGGCGTGATCGGCCTCTTCGACGTCGCCTGCATCCCGACTGGTGCCAAGAATAAAAAGCTGGCCTATGAGTTTCTTAATTGGCGTCTGGATCCAGCCGTCCAGCGCGAATGGGCGCTCGCCTACTTCTCGAGTCCGACGCGTCCCGGCGTCGAGCTGCCGGCGAAGTTCGCCGCCAACCAGATCACCACCAAGGAGCAGA
>VBCP01000063.1 GCA_005888925.1 Betaproteobacteria bacterium
ATCGTCATGGCGATCGTGCTGATGATCCGGCCCGCCGGCTTGTTCGGGACGCAGAAATGAGCGGAACGCTGCGCTGATGGCTGCCGCCGCCCTTGCCATGACCAAGTCCGGCGAAGTCGGCGCGCAGCGCATCGCGTTCGTGCTGATGGTGCTGTTCTTCCTCCTCGGACCATTCGCGCTCTACCCGGTGTTCCTGATGAAGGTGATGTGCTTCGCGCTGTTCGCCGCCGCCTTCAACCTGCTGATCGGCTACGTCGGCCTGCTGTCCTTCGGCCACGCCATGTTCCTCGGCACCGCGGGCTACGTGTGCGCGCATGCCGCGAAGGTCTGGGGCTTCCCGCCCGAGCTCGCAATCCTCGCGGGCACCGCCGCCGCCGGCGCGCTCGGCCTCGTGACCGGACTGCTCGCCATCCGGCGCCAGGGCATCTACTTCGCGATGATCACGCTGGCGCTCGCGCAGATGATCTACTTCTTTTACCTGCAGATGCCCTTCACGCACGGCGAGGACGGCATCCAGGCGGTGCCGCGCGGCAAGCTCCTCGGCTTGATCGATCTCTCGAACGTCTGGGCGATGTACGGCACCGTGCTGGTGGTTTTCATCGCCGGGTTCTTGCTCATCTACCGCATCATCCATTCACCCTTCCGCCAGGTGCTGAAGGCGATCCGCGAGAACGAGGCGCGCGCTACCTCGCTCGGCTACGACGTCGACCGCTACAAGCTCGCCGCTTACATCATCTCGGCCACGCTGGCGGGCGTTGCCGGCGCGATGAACGCGCTCGTGTTCCAGCTCGCGGCGCTCAACAACGTGCACTGGGGCATGTCGGGCGAGGTGGTGCTGATGACGCTGCTCGGCGGCCTGGGCACGATCTTCGGGCCGGTGGCCGGCGCGCTGGTCGTGATCGCCATGGAAAACTACCTCGCCCAGCTCGGCGCTTGGGTGACCGTGACGCAGGGCATCATCTTCGTCGTCTGCGTGCTCACCTTCCGCCGCGGCATCGTGGGCGAGCTCGCGCGCCTGATCAAAAAGCCCCTTTAATTGGGGACGGACCCCATTTTTCTCATCTGCGCTAACGCCTCGCGCAGGCTGCCGCGGTAATACCAGACGAGTCCGCACATCGCGTAAAGCGAGAGCGAGGCCGGGAAATTCGCCTCGCGCATCAGCTCGAGGGCGACCGGATTCTTGAAATGCCAGTAGATCCAATAGCAGCCATCGACGGTGAACCAGGTCGCGAACAGCATCGCCGGCCACATGCGCCATTGGCGCTCAACCAGCACGCGTAAGCTCCATGGTGCGGTGAGGTACGCGAGCAGCGCCATGATCAGGCTGATGGGCACGTCCCAGTCCGGGGCCTCGTAATAGAACGCACCGGCGATCAGCAACGCGATGCCGATAGCCAGCGTCGCCAGCTTCCAGGGACGCAAATATTCGCGCAGCAAGCTTCCCTCAGCTGCCCATGTTGAGCACCACGCCCGAGAGCTGTCCAGCCCTCGGCGAGGCGAGGAAGCACACCGTGTCGCCCACCTGCTCGGG